>CBDUKE010000006.1:0-54413 GCA_965367725.1 uncultured Maribacter sp.
CACTGATAATCTCGGGAAGGTTGTATGGCAAATTGCAAGTCAGGAGACCTGCCAAATTCCAACAAACATTGTTAAACTTTCGGGATAAAGGTTTACGTATGGTTAATGACATACTATTCTCCCGTTTATTCATTAAACTAAATGTACAAAAGAGTTTTAGGCCTTAGTGTGGCCGTGTTACTAATGTCAAGTGTTAATGGACAGGAGCAAAAAAAAGATTCCATAAAAACCCAAATGTTGGATGAAGTAGTGGTCAGCGATTCCCGTTTTGAGTTGAAAAGGGAGAATTCTGGAAAGACCATAATTAAAATTGATGCTGAAGAATTACAACGCAACCAAGGAAGATCCATAGCTGAAATTATCAACAAAAAAAGTGGTATTGAAATTGCTGGTAGTAGGGGTAGGGAAGGTACCATTTTAGGTGTTTTTGCGCGGGGTGGAAGAGGTCGTCAGGTCTTGGTATTAATAGATGGGGTTAGGGTATCTGACCCATCATCATTCTCACAAGAATATGATTTAAGATTACTTTCAGCGGCCAATATTGAATCAGTGGAAATATTAAAAGGGGCTGCGAGTACATTGTACGGTACCAATGCTGCTACAGCTGTGATAAATATTACCACTAAAAAGATTTCTGAAAGAAGAGTTGCGCTGCAGGTTCAATCCACAGGAGGAACCAATCAAACCAGCGAAGACCAAAATTATAAGCTATCCCAAGCATTTAATAGTGTTCTATTTGGAGGAACCTTGGATAAATTCACATACCAAGTGGGTTTTTCCAACCGATATTCCGATGGTCTTTCTGCAATTATTACACCGAAGAACCAAGAAGATACCTATTCGCAAATTAATACAGATATTAAACTAGGGTATCAATTCTCTGATGCTTTTAAAATCGGGGTTTACGCAAACCAAGCAAAATTGAATACAGCATATGATGAGTCGTTCGGACTAATTGATGCCGACTACTATTTTTTAAGTGATCAAAAGCGTGCGGGACTAACCTCAGCATACAAATACCAAAAAGGTTCATTGCATTTGAATATGGCCTATGCCAATTTTGATTCTGAAAACAAAAGCGCTTTTCCAAGTACGTTCAAAGGTGATAATTATGTTGTTGATGTATACAACAAATTCAGTTTTAATGATAAATTCTTTACAATTGTTGGTTTAAATTACATTCAAGATCAAACCCAATTTGCCACGGCCAAGGATTTCAATATTGTTGACCCGTATGCCAACATGGTGTATGTTTCTGATATAGGGTTTAATTTGAACATGGGTGCACGTTTAAATAATCATTCGGAGTATGGTTCACATTTTGTTTATAATGTGAATCCTTCATTTGCATTTAAGACTGAAGCGGGATATATAAAAGTCTTGACCACCTATGCCACTTCTTTTATTACCCCGTCTTTGACTCAATTGTTTGGTAATTTTGGGGCAAATCCAGATTTGGAACCTGAAGAGAATAGAACTATTGAAGGAGGTCTGGAGTATGCGATGAATGGTAAACTAAGAGTAAGTGCAGTCTATTTTAATCGTAAAGAGGAAAATTTTGTATTCTATGACAATATAACCGGAACATATGGTAATGCTTCCGAAACCATTGACGCCCAAGGCGCGGAGCTTGAATTAAACTGGCAACCCAATGATAAAATTCGATTGTCATCGAACTATACATTTACGGAGCGAAAAGGGGATGCGGCTATTCGATTGCCCAAACATAAGGTAAATGCCTCATTGGGTTATGAATTTTCAAAAAAAACCTATGCATCCTTGGATTACAGATATACAGGTCAACGATTTGATACAGACTTCAACACATTTTCAGAAATAGCGCTTGATCCTTTTTCGATATTGGATATTTACGTTGAACATGAACTTTTGCCTAATAAATTGAAATTATTCTTGGGTCTTTCAAATGTTTTTAATGCAGCATATACTGAAATTATTGGTTTTACAACCAGGGGAAGAAATATACAAGCAGGTTTAAATTTAACATTGTAGAATAAAAAACGCCCTAACTGATCAGTTAGGGCGTTTTTAATATTTTTATTTACTCCATTTTAAGACCCAATGGCTTATCCAAGACCATATTGTCTTTCAGGATGGTAAACATTTTAGAGCTGGTCATAACAGCTGCGGGCATCTGCACCTCAAAACTGCGTTTTCCGGTTGCACCCGTTATTTCTTGTAAGGCCCTTGCCAATAAGGGTTCGTTTTGGTCACCCCAAGCCCCTAAATTGGCTAAATCCTCTTCAAGTACGATGTTTGGTGCCAAACCTGAAGTATAATCAAAAAACCCTTCAGCGTTCTCATTTCTACCTACCAATGGTTGAATGGCCCATTGGTTATCCGGGTTAATATTGGCCTCCCGTTCGGGGTTATAAATATAACTGCCATCAAAATCATCGACCATTGTAATTGAAAATTCATTCTTGCCCCTTGTGGTCTCGCCAATATGAACTACATCAATATAGGGTGCCAATCCGTTCATAACCAATTCACTTGCAGAAGCTGAACTACCTGTGGCAATTATATATACTTTTGAAAGATTAAGTGTATTTATAGCCGTTCCATCATTGGTTTCATCGGCAAAATAATCTGTTAATTGGGAGTCACTAAGTTGAGGCTGTATTTTAGCATTCCATCGTTGTCTAAGAAATAAATCTGATGTATTTGTGCCATAGATCATACTTGATAATAATCTTGCAGAATTTACAGAACCTCCTGGATTATAGCGAAGATCCAACACTAAATTGGTAACGCCCTCTGCTTTAAAAGTACCAAATGCATTGTTAAGATCTTCATCAAATTCATTGGTAAAACCATTATAAACCAAATACCCTATTTTCTCGCCGCCAATATCAAAGGTTTTTGAAAGAAAGACCGGATTTTCAACCAAACCTTCAAGTTTAATCAATTCCACTTCTTTCCCATTTTCCGTAACGGTGTTATTGGCTATATAGGCCATATTCAAGGTATAGGTATCACTATCCCCAAAAAGTAAATCGATATAATTGTCAATGGTAAGTGTTTGGCCGTTTACCCCTGTAAATAGTTCACCTCTGCTTATATCTTTGGTGGCTGCATCAGAATTTGGGACAATGTAACGAACGTAACCAAAAAGATCGTCGCTATCTGAAAAGCGAACAAGCCCAAATTCGAGTCCGTTACTTTTAGAAATACCGGAAAAAGCTTGTGTTAACTCTTTGTAGTCCTCAGAATAAAAACTAAACCGGTCCTCACCGAACAGTAATAGCTCTTCAAAAAAGACGCCTGGGTCTGACTCCGAAGCCAAAAATTGGGTGTAGGCTTCAATACCCTCAGCAGTATCTGGGAATTTGTCATCTGCTAAATTAGGTACATCTGCTTGCCAGAAATACCAGAAATTCATGGCTTTCCACATAAAATCCTGTACATCAACATTGGCTATGGGATCTGGATCAATACCATCCGGTGGGGTAAGGTCATCATCACTCTTTTTGCAAGAGGTGAGAATAAGGCCTATGGAAAGGAACAATAATAAATACTTTTTCATAATTTTCTTTTTTTTAATCAACAAACCCCTCAATTATCATTCCAAGTAAAAAAAGAAATAAAGAAAAAGGGAACTTTTTTAATATATGCTATTGATAACTACGCAATTTTTTAGACAATAGATGTCCAAGTTACTTACATATCCACAAAAATAAAATTATTTGTAACAAAAATCGTTATACTTCGTCTTGCTTGTGTAGACCTGTTAAAAGAGATGCAAACAACTAAACCAATTAATGAAGCAGTCTGAATTTTTAAATGTGGTAATGCCCTTTAAGGATAAACTCTTTAGGCTCGCAAAACGCTTGCTTGTTTCAAGGGAAGAGGCAGAGGATGCCACGCAGGAGATTTTGATGAAGTTGTGGTCTAAAAATGAGAGTATTGGCAAATACAAAAATGTGGAGGCTTTTGCCATGACCATGACCAAGAACTTTTGCTTGGATCGACTTAAGTCAAAGCAGGCAAGTAATTTAAAATTGGTGCATAGTAATTATAGTGATGGTAACACTTCATTGCAAAAACAAGTAGAAGCAAAAGATAGTTTAAGTTGGGTAGAGAAGATCATGGAGGAATTGCCCGAACAACAAAAAATGGTATTGCAGTTGCGGGATGTTGAAGAATACGATTTTGATGAAATAGGTGAATTATTGAATATGAAACCAACCGCAATACGGGTTACCCTATCAAGGGCACGTAAAACAGTACGAGAAAAATTAATGCAAAAACATAGTTATGGAATTGGATAGAATACAAAAACTATTGGAAAAATATCTTGAAGCGGCTACTTCAGTAGCTGAAGAAAAAGAGCTAAGAACCTATTTCTCACAAGAAAGTGTACCAACACATCTAGAGCAATACGCCCCCATGTTTCAATATTTTTCCAAGGCCAAGGAAGAACGGTTTACCAAGCAGGTTCCACTAAAAACCAGAAGGGATTATTTCAAGTGGGCTTCCGTTGCAGCAGTCGCAGTTCTTATGTTTGGTATATATTTTGGTAATGAATACCAAAAACAAAAGGAGGCCGAATTTGCTTATAATGAAACAAAAAAAGCATTGAGTCTTTTGGCCGACAATTTTAGTCGAGGTACTGAGAAAGTGGCCTATTTAAATGAATTTGAAAACACGAAACAAAAAATTTACAACAAAAATTAATATTAAAATCATGAAAAAAATTATAACAATACTAGTAATAGCGGTTTTACCGTCCTTAGGTTTCTCACAATCTCCCTTTGATAAATTCGAAGATCTGGACAATGTAAGTGCCGTAGTAGTCAACCAAAGTATGTTTAGGTTGTTAGCCAATATAGATGTAGAGGTAGATGATCCAGAAGCAAAGGATTTTATGGACATTGCCAAGAGTCTAAAGAACTTGAAGGTATTTATCACTGAGGACAAGAATATATCGGCAGATATGATGAAGACCATGAACCAATATCTGAAGAGTGCAAAGTTAGAAGAACTTATGCGCGTAAAAGATAAAGATGCCAATGTTAAGTTTTATATCAAGAGTGGTAAGGACGAAGATCATGTTAGCGAGTTGTTGATGTTCGTTACTGGAATGAATAAGGTTGATGTTGAAGTGAATGGCAGAAAGTTTGAAACTGTGTTACTTTCGTTGACTGGAGATATCGACTTACGAAAAATAGGCTCTTTAACCAAAAAAATGAACCTTCCGGAAGAATTGAATGATGCCGGCAAGAAAAAGAACTAACAAATAATCAAATAATCGCAGTTTATTGGGTTTAGAATAATAAACCGCTCATTAATTAATCAATTAAAATCAATCAATCAAAAAACGACAATCATGAAAAAAATCACTTTAATTTTAGTAATCGCAATATTACCTTTCGCCGCAATCTCACAATCTATCTTTGATAAATATGAGCATATGGATAAGGTAGGTGCTGTCATCGTAAACAAGGGAATGATAGATTTGGTCTCCTCAATCGGAAGTTTGGATGATGATAAAGATGCAAGGGAGTTTGTTGAAATGGCCCAAGGAATCAATGGTATCAAAGTATTTATTACCGAAGACAAAGGAATTGCCGCAGACATGTCGGCCACTGTTAAAAAATATCTGAAGAAGTCTTCATTGGAAGAATTGATGCGTGTAAAAGATAAGGATGTGCATGTGAAGTTCTACATTAAAAATGGTAAGCATAAAGACCATGTTACAGAATTGTTGATGTTCGTATCAGGAATGAAGAACATGGATATAGATGTGAATGGCAGAAAATTCGAAACCGTTTTGGTCTCGATGACCGGAGATATTGATTTGAACAAAATCGGCAGCCTTACTAAAAAAATGAACCTTCCTGAAGAATTAAACGACGCAGGAAAGAGAGATTAATGAAAGATCAAAATCGGTCGCTATATCGTTGGTGACCGGTTTTTAGTAATTTACCATACGATAGTAATAAATGAACACATGAAAAATATAATAAACAGTTTATTGGTGATAATGATTTTGGTTATGGCCAGTTGCTCCTCAACGCAAAGCCTTCAGGAGTATTATGTTGATAACTCTGAAAACCCTAATTTTCTCTCTTTAGACCTTCCTGTTAGTCTTTTGAATATGGAAAAAGCTGAATTGAACGCTGAACAAAGAGAAGCATTGAATTCACTTAAAAAGATGAACGTATTGGCATTTAAAAAGACCGATGCCAACACTGATGAGTTTGAAGCTGAAAAAACAACTGTTAAGGCCATATTGAAGAACGAAAAATTCATCGACCTTATGAAACTCAATACCAGTTATGGCAAGGGGGTGATAAAATACATGGGGAATGATGAAATGATTGATGAGGTTATCATATATGGAGACAATGATGAAAAGGGCTTTATGTTGATCCGTGTTCTGGGAAATAATATGAAACCCGAGAATTTAGTGAAGTTTATGCAAGCCATTCAAAAATCTGACTATAAAGGAGAAGGACTAGGGGAAATTGCAGATTTCCTAAAAGGTTAATAACTAGTGACTCGATATTGAAACCCATCAAATAATTTTTTGATGGGTTTTTTTAATCATATAATTTATTGGCATTATTTGAAACCAATTTAAGCGCAATTATTTGTTTCTATTCATATCTTCGCAAAACTAAGAACATTAACATAATACAAGATGGAAAAACTAGAGGAGTGGACTAATTACGGAATTGAATTGGCAAAGGAATTCGGACCAAAGCTAATTGCGGCTATAATACTTTACCTTATTGGTTCTTGGGTCATCAAACGAATAGTGGGTGCTGCGCGAAAAATGATGATGAAAAGTAATTATGATGAGTCTCTTCAGCGATTCTTATTGAACATGGTGTCATGGGCGTTACGGATATTTTTAATTCTCGTTGTCGTTTCCCAATTAGGCGTTGATGTCACAACTTTTGCCGCTGTTATTGCTGCTGCAGGTTTGGCGATAGGTTTGGCCTTGCAGGGATCGCTTGCCAATTTCGCTGGGGGCGTATTGATCATGATTTTCAAACCCTATAAAATTGGGGATTTGATTGAAGCCCAGGGTGAAAAGGGTGTGGTAAAGGAAATTGAAATTTTCACGACTAAAATGATAACTCCGGGAAATAAGTTAGCGATAATACCCAATGGAGCCATGGCAAATGGAAACATTGTCAACTATACTACGGAAGGTAAAATTCGTGTGGATATGACAATTGGCGTAGGCTACGGCGAGGACATAAAAAGAACGAAAGAGGTTTTGATGCAAGTAATTACTTCGAACCCTCTTGTATTACAAGATCCAGCACCATCAGTAAATGTATCTGAATTGGCCGATAGTTCAGTGAATTTTGCGGTTAGACCTTACTGTAAACCAGAACATCAATGGGATGTTTACTTTGGGACTTTGGAAAACTGCAAAATTGCCCTAGATAAAGCCGGAATAGAAATTCCTTATCCACATAGAGTGGAAATACATAAGAATTCATAATCTTAAATGAATAATGAAAAGCCACCCTGACGATACTGTAAGGGTGGCTCTTTTGTTTAATTACTTCGGATTCTAAATTCCGGTATAATTGCTTGGGGTTATTGCTTTAAGTTCAGCTTTAATACTGTCTGAAACCTCTAACGTATCAATAAAATCAGCAATAGTCAATTGATTTATTTTTTCGTTTGTTCGGGTTAATCCTTTTAAGGCTTCATAGGGGTTAGGGTAGCCCTCACGCCTTAGGATAGTTTGAATAGCCTCTGCGACAACAGCCCAGTTATTCTCTAAATCCTGCTCAATCTTATCCTTGTTCAACAAAAGCTTGTTCAATCCTTTTATGGTAGATTGAAAGGCAATCATGGTATGCCCAAATGGTACGCCAACATTCCTCAAGACCGTACTATCGGTCAAATCACGCTGTAGTCTTGAAACCGGTAATTTTGCGGATAAATGCTCAAAAATGGCATTTGCAATACCGATATTACCTTCAGAATTCTCAAAATCTATTGGATTTACTTTGTGTGGCATCGCTGAAGAGCCAACTTCCCCTTTCTTGATTTTTTGTTTAAAATAGTCCATAGACACATAGGTCCAAAAATCCCTATCCAAATCAAGGATTATTGTATTGATACGCTTTAAGGTATCGAATAAGGCAGCCATATGATCATAATGCTCAACCTGGGTTGTTGGGAATGAGTGGTGTAGCCCCAGTTTTCCTTGCACGAACTTTTGTCCAAATTCTTTCCAGTCAATTTTGGGGTATGCTATTTTATGGGCATTGTAATTACCCGTTGCACCACCAAACTTAGCGGCACTTGGTATATCATTCAAAAGATTGAATTGCTCCTTTAATCGCTCAACATAGACCTCTATTTCCTTGCCCAAACGGGTAGGGGAGGCTGGTTGTCCGTGGGTTCTCGCCAAAAGGGGTATGGAAGCCCATTCCTCCACCAATTCTTTCAGCTTTTCCAATACTTCAAAATATTGCGGAACATAAACATCGTTCATTGCATCTTTGATAGAAAGGGGAATGGCCGTATTGTTGATGTCCTGTGAAGTCAATCCAAAGTGAATGAACTCTTTATGCTCGCTTAATCCCAATTTATCGAACGTACCTTTAATAAAATATTCAACAGCTTTGACATCGTGGTTGGTGGTTTTTTCAATCTCCTTGATTTCTTGTGCATCACCCGCATCAAAATTCTTATAGATATCCCGTAAAATTTCGAATTTTGAATTGTCAAAGGAATCGAGTTGGGGTAAAGGAAGTTCACAAAGTGCAATAAAATATTCTATTTCTACCTGCACTCTATATTTTATCAATCCTTCTTCAGAAAAATAGGGGGACAAAGAAACCGTTTTGTCTCTATAGCGACCATCAATGGGTGAAATGGCATTCAATTGGGTTAATGACATGGGTGTTGAAATTGGTTATTGTTTGAAGCTGCAAAGATACTTATTCACAAGCGGGATTAAAAAGTTTAGTAGCATAGTTTGTTCTTACTTTTCAACACTATTTAAAGGAATTAAGCCTCGATAAGGTCATTCTTGCCCTAGCTTTGTAAGCAGCGCTTCCCGATGAATAATTTTGTTGCAAAACCATTTTCAATTCCGGGTGGATCCACTCGAATTTTCGTCCTAAAAGAAGTAATGAGGTCATGGAATAGGCCTTCGCCGCAACCTTATGTTCGCCAATAAGCCAATCAAAACAAGATGTGGCTATTTGCTCAAGGTTTTGGGTTGTTAAAGTTGTTTGCGTTTTGTTTGGGTTTTTAGAGAAGTAGGCCTTAATCAAACATTCACAGATCTTGGCCATAGGTCTTACCGAAGAATCCAATTTAAGACCACCTATTTTATGGGTAAAAATATCAATAAATGGTAAGATGTAGTCCAAATTTTCCTTTGCCACATACTCCAATATCCAACATGCCTTGCTTGAAATGGGATTGTCTACATCGAATGCAATTTCCAGCAGGGGTTTTAACAAATCAGTATTTGATTGGACCATGTTGGCCATTTCCGTTCGTTTTCTTCTGGTCGCATTGATATAATACAAAGACTGATACAGTTCTTTTTTTGTCACAATAATTTGTATTTTTAATTCCTATAATTTCCCCCAGATGAAAATAATAAAAAAAATGGCAGTGGTACTTTTATTGGTATTGATTGCCATGCAATTCTACCGCCCAGAAAAAAATATGGCCCAAGGTAACCATACCGCCATCTTTATCACCGAAACCAATCCGCCTGAAGATGTTAAGCTTATTTTGAAAAGCACCTGCTATGATTGTCATAGTAACAATACAAGTTACCCTTGGTATAATAATATAGCACCTGTTTCTTATTGGCTTGCCGATCATGTAAAACAGGGTAAGGATGAATTGAACTTCTCAGTTTGGGGTAGTTATTCAGCCAAAAAGAAGGACCATAAATTAGAGGAGGTAGTAGCCGTTATTGAAGAGGGTGAAATGCCGCTAAAGGAGTACACTTGGACACATGCGGAAGCTAAACTGACAGATGCACAGAAACAAGCCATAATTAAATGGGCCAAACAATCTAGGGTGCTTTACCAGTTAAATCAGCAACCACGATAGGCACGCCTTTTGTAGCCTTTTCTGCGATTACCATTAGATTTTTGTGCGGATTCCCTTCAATTGAAGGTTTGGGGTCTACAAAATAAATAGGGATACCCGATGCAACAAAATTAATTAAACTCGCCGCAGGATATACTTGCATGGAAGTGCCGACAATCATTAGAACATCGGCCTTGGAAGTTATTTCAATGGCGCTCCCCATCATGGGTACATCTTCCCCAAACCAAACGATATGGGGCCTTAATTGATGACCGTTTTTACAAAAATCCCCTAAGATCAAATCTTTGGACCATGGGATTGGATTACCTCCGCCCATACTGCGTACTTTAAGAAGCTCACCGTGCAAATGCACTACATGGGAGCTGCCAGCCCTTTCGTGTAGGTCATCAACATTTTGGGTGATAATGGTAACACTAAAATCTTCTTCCAAAATAGCAAGTGCTCTATGGGCTTCATTTGGGGCAACCTCCAATAACTGTTTTCTACGTTGGTTATAAAAGTCTAGCACCAACTCAGGATTATTTGCAAATCCTTGGGGCGAGGCCACTTCCATAACATCATGTCCCTCCCATAAACCACCGGCATCGCGAAATGTTTTTATACCACTTTCCGCACTGATTCCCGCTCCCGTCAGAATAACTATATGCTTCTTCATTTCATAAAAATAGACTTTTTATTATATTCGGTTTATGGTAGACGAACAACTTTTAACATATCTGGAGGAATTCATAACAATCGAAAGAAAAGAGCGTTTTCTTAAGATTTTAGAAGCACGCACAAAATTTATTACTGTAGCCATAGAGGATGTTTTTCAAATGCACAATGCCAGTGCGGTAATACGAAGTTGTGAGGTATTTGGCATACAAACCGCCCATGTAATTGAAGACCGATTTGGAAAAAGATTGGACAAGAATATCGCTATGGGAGCCCAGCAATGGGTTGATGTAGAGCGATATGAAAATACAAAATCATGTGTTTCGCATTTGCGTGGTGAAGGATATCAAATTATTGCCACTACGCCACATATTGATTCATGTTTGCTCGAGACTTTTGAGGTAGACAAAAAATCGGCCTTGTTCTTTGGAACTGAAAAAGAGGGTTTAAGTGAAGAGGTAATGCAAGAAGCTGATGGTTTTTTAAAGATACCCATGGTTGGTTTTACTGAAAGCTTGAATATATCGGTTTCTGCTGCGATTATTCTTCAATACCTTACTACTAAGCTCAAACAACAGGAATTACCATGGCAACTATCTGATTCTGAAAAATTGGAAAAAAGATTGGATTGGACCAAAAAATCAATCAAAAGCTTGGATGATATTTTGCTCAGATATTATGGGTGAATATGAATTTTCACTATATTTAAAGAGAACCAACTAATTGATAAACAAATGGCTATACTACTTTACATAGTAATCGGACTTGTACTGCTGATTTTTATATTGGCAATGATAGCACCAAAAACATATGATGTTTTTAGAACTATTGAGATTTCAAAACCAAAACAAGAAGTCTTTGAATACTTAAAATATTTAAAAAACCAGGATGTTTGGTCTCCATGGACCAAAAAGGATCCTGACATGCAAAAGAAATTTACCGGAACTGATGGTGAGGTGGGGGCCATTAATTATTGGAATGGCAACAAAGACGTTGGTGAAGGCGAACAAGAGATTACCAAAATCATCGATGGAGAACGTGTTGAAGGAGAACTTCGTTTTCTAAAACCTTGGAAGTCCACTTCCGATTGCTATTTGCAAGTTGATGATGCGAATAATGGTAAGACCAAAGTTACTTGGGGATTCTCGGGTAAAAATAAATTCCCAATGAGTATCATGATGTTGTTCATGAATATGGATAAAATGGTAGGCAAGGATTTTGAGGAGGGACTCTCTGATTTAAAATCAATTTTGGAAAAATGAAAACTAGGGACTTTAATATGGTAGGCTGGTTTGAAATACCAGTGAACGACATGGATCGGGCAAAAGTGTTCTATGAAAAGGTTTTTAGTATTACTATAAGTGTACATGATTTGGGTGGCGTGATTATGGGGTGGTTTCCTGATGCATCTGGAAAAAAAGGAGCTACGGGGTCATTGGTGAAGCATGAAATGTATAAACCAAGTAAAACTGACGGACCTTTACTGTATTTTACGTGTCCAAATCTTAATGATGAGTTGAGTCGAGTAGAAGCCGCCGGAGGTGAGATTATGCAATCTAGGACTGAAATAGGGGGTGGACACGGTTTTATGGCCCTACTAAAAGATTCGGAAGGAAATAGAATAGCCCTTCATTCGATGAAATAGCTTTTAAACATAAAAGATTGAAGTTTCAGCCCGTGCACCAATCCTTATAGGTAGTAATGTTGTTCCTATTCCTTTTGAAACATACATTTGAGATGTATTATTGGAATACCACCCCTTTACGTACTTACCGCTGCCATAGGGGGTCATTAAAGGAGTTCCAAAAAAGGTTACTTGCCCACCATGGGTGTGACCAGCTAAAATAGTTGGTTTTAGGTTTAATTTGGTGCTAAGTAAGTCTATCGTGCTCCTATATACTGGGCAATGGTTAAGAACTACTAAAGTCAAGGATTTATCAATATTTTCAGCAGCCCTTAAAAAATCTGGATTACCGCAAACAAAATCATCAATCCCAATAATATTAATTGTCCTAAATCGTGTCTTAAGCTCATAAGACTCGTTGATTAGTAGTATACCATTATGCAACTCATAGGTCTTTCTTAGTAACTTTAGATCAACACGACCTGAATACTCCTTATTTCCTAAAATGGCCACTTTTTTGATTCTATGGTCGAGAAGAGCCAAAAACTCGCTTAATAATGGAATTCGTGAGTTTCTGGTAATTGCATCTCCCGTCATGAATAGTACATCAGGGAACTCTGCATTGATTCGTTTGGCAAGGGACTTATGGGTGGACTGAATTTCCCTTAAATGAAGATCGCTCAACTGTATGGCTTTAAGCTTGTTTTCATTTCCATTGGAAATATCAAATATATTCCATTCGATAACATATTTCTCGAACCAGAAAGCATCCAGAGTTACAAATCCTACCAAACCTATTAGAAATTTTATTATAAAATTTCTTCTTTTCATTAGCTTAATATTTAGAAATGGATGGCTTAGACAATCGGTGCAATTTTACTCAATACCTGAAAAATTCAGTCACGGAACAAATTAATCGATTTAATTCGAAGAACGTATTTTTAAGGCTTTGTATAATGTCTAATCTGCTAATTCGAGTAGAGCAATATCGAATTCACTCTCAAAAATTACCTTGCCATTTTTTACTTCAACCAAAGTATCTGAATAGGCATCATGAAGTTTAGTGCCATCACCGAAAAAACCTTTTACCCAAAGTGATTTTTTTCCTATCGGCAATTCTAGCCCAACAACTACTTTGTCCTTAAAATCATCTTTTGCATAGGTTCTGCTGAAAACATAGGGTTTTTTAGCGAGCCGCTTATGTTTTCCAGCACCAATTGCAGGATGGTTTTTTCTGAATTTCCCTAATTTTTGCCAATGTGATAGAATATTTTTAGTTCCCGGTAAACTATCCTGATCTTCCCAATTCATAAATGATCTTAAAGTGGCATCGCCTTCCGTGCCCTCAATGGTCAAATCCCGTGAGGATTCATCACCATAATACACTTGTGAAGCTCCTGGAGTAAGTAAAAGCACATTTGCAGACCTAATGGGTTTTTTTCGCTCTTGGTCATAGGGTTCACTATCGTCATGCGAAGTTAGGTAGTTTACCACACTTTTATCTTTGAGTTTGGTATGTAACAGTTTACTGTATTTTTTGAATATGGATTCATAATCGTTGTCAGCGTCCTGTTTTAGTTCAAAATTGATAAGACTCTTAAAGCCATGGTTAAAATAGTCTACTTTTTTGTCACCAAAATCAAACTCCCTTCCCCCGGAAATATTATAATTATAAACTTCACCAACCATAAAAAATTGGTTATCATCCAAAACATCATTAGGGTGCTTCTTTTTCCAAGTTTCAAAGGCTGCAGAAGCTTCTTTATAAAGCTCTGCCCATGCATTTTCATTTACGTGTTTTACGGTGTCGACCCGAAAACCATCAATCCCCAAATCATTTACATAATCGGTAAGCCATTTCATAATATAAAAGCGAGGGGCTCTAGGGTAGCCTGTGCGTTGAAAAAACAATTGCAATTCATCTAGCTCGTTGCTTAATCTTCCTTCTTCTTTCCATTTAGCCAAAAGCGCATCCGGAAGCTCTACAGCATCATTGGATTCTGTATAAATATCAGGTAGATTATCTACCAAGGTACAGGCTGTGGTATTCTCATACGTTGTAAAATCACAAGTTGGCCCTGTTCGAACCCATTCAGCGGGCCAAACGGAATCTTCCTTGGTTACTGGACCAGTATGGTTCAATACAACGTCCATCAAAACTCGAATACCCTTTTTATGCGCAGTTTTAACTAATTTTTCCAATTCTTTCTTTGTGCCGAAATTTGGATCTAAAGAAGTCCAATCCTTGGTCCAATAGCCATGATAACCATATGTGTTTCCGGTAGATTCATCGGTATCCCCATGAACTTGTTCAACAACGGGGGTAAACCAAATGGCATTTATGCCTAATTCGGTGAAATAGCCATTCTCTATTTTTTGTGTGATACCTTCCAAATCACCACCCATAAAACCTCTTAGGACCCCGGTTTCATTTGTTCTTTGGAAATTAAGATCATTTTCCTTGTTACCATTATTAAAACGGTCGGTAAGCATAAAATAGATATTAGCGCCTTCCCATACGAATGGGGTTGTATTTTCTGGTTCTTGGTTTTTTATTACGGTCGTAATTTCAGGGGGTGCCAATGCCTCTTTTTTATCCTGTTTACAGGATATAAATAAGGCGAAAGTCAAAACCAATAATAACAGTCTATGCATTTTAATCTATTTTGGTTAAAGCTATAAAATGCAATGGGAAATAGAAAATTTATTTCTTTCTATTTAAAACCTTGAACTCTTCATAGCAACTGCTAATGGCATCTAAGATTTGAAGATCGTTGGCTGTAGTGATGAAAGATTTGGAATAGCTGCAATTGTTTAGAATATCATCAATATCCATTTTTTCAATTTGAAGCAATTCAATAAGCGTTTCCCTATCAAATTTAGAAGCCAGAAGGTCCCGTATGGCGTCGTCCTCTTTTACCTGTCTCAATTTTTTCATTTGATTGGGCTTCTTTCCAAAGAGATTTCGTAATAAATCAGCCGGGTTTAAAATTGCACCTAATACCCTGGTGACCGCACTTGGATTCTTGTTACCAGCTTCATAACCCACATTTAGCCCCGAAATGCTGTATTGATAAGCATTATTAATGGGGATGTTTTTGACATCAATTTCAAGATAGCCTGTTAATTGATAAGGCCTTACAATTACTTCTTCCAATGCATAAGCCAATTCAGTAAGTGCGATCTTAGTGTCCTTGAATTTGAACATATCGTTGGTCACCCTTATTTTTTGCGATTTAAATCCAAGATAAGAGAAGTATATGGTGTCGTTTACAGCGGCTGAAATTGAAAACTCGCCCTTATTATTCGTAATGGTGCCAACGACCTTATTTAAATTAACGATATGCACGCTTTCCAATGGGCGATCGGACTGGGCGTTGAGGACAATAGCACTGAAGATTTGGGTTTCTTCTTGGGTTTCTTGGGCAATTCCAAGAAAACCCAAAAAGAAGATTAGAAGCTTAAAATATTTTATCATTGGTCTAAAATCCGAATAAAAAGATATTAATCAAAACAAAAAATACGCCGAAGCGTATTTTTAATATACTATTAACTAAAAGAAGTCGCTTTTACGTTTGTCCCTTCTTCTGCCAGAATAGCTTGAGTTGCCCGTTGATTTCCCATCCCTTCTTTTACTAGAAGAACTACGATCTCGGCTTCTTCCACTACTACCACTTCGACTACGGTCTTTGCCGCCGCTTCTATTCCTATCCCTGCCACCGCGGCCTCCGCCGCCACCTGGATTCTTAGAAACCTCGACGTTAACGAATCTTCCATCTACCTTGAACTCCGTAAAGGTTGATAATATCTTTTCAGTAACTTCTGCATCGGTATTGAAGAATGAAAAACTGTCTTTTACATCGACCTTAAATACATCTTCCTTACCCAAACGAACAGTATCACGAATAAAATCTTTTAACGACATCCAATCATAACCATCTTTTTCACCAACATTAATGAAATACCGTACGGATCCGCTCGTGGGTCTATCGCCACCACGGTCTCCTCTGCGTTCACCTCGATCACCTGAATCAGCGGTATTTAAATCCCTGGTTTTATTGTAATAATTGAAAAAGCGAGTAAATTCTACCGATACAATTTTCTTAATCAGCTCTTCACGATCAATACCTTGAAATACATCATTGATGGCTGGCAAATAATTTTCTACCTCTTCATTGATTTCAGTATCCTTTATTTTATTCGCTAAATGATAAAGTTGAATTTCACAAATTTCCATTCCTGTGGGAATTGTTTTGGAAATGAACTTTTGCTGTATTTTATTTTCTATCGCTTTGATTTTTCGAAGCTCACTTCTGGTAACAATTACCATTGAGATGCCAGATTTGCCTGCACGACCAGTTCTACCACTGCGGTGGGTATATGTTTCGATTTCATCAGGAAGCTGGTAATTTATAACATGGGTAATGTCATCAACATCGATACCACGTGCTGCCACATCTGTGGCAACCAGCATCTGAATCTGTTTTTTACGAAAAGAATTCATTACCAAATCCCTTTGATTTTGGCTCAAATCACCGTGCAATGCACCAGCATTGTAGCCATCCTCAATCAGCTTTTCAGCTACTTTTTGAGTATCGCGTTTTGTTCTACAGAATATCACGGAGAATATATCCGGATTAGTATCTGCCAATCTTTTTAGGGCAGGATAACGATCTCTTCCTCCTACAACATAATACTCGTGCTGAACGGTGGAAACTCCTGCATTTCTGGTACCAACGGTAATCTCTTGGGGTGAATGCATGAATTTTTTGGCGATAACCGAAACTTCTTTGGGCATGGTTGCCGAAAACAACCATGTGGATTTTTCTTTTGGTGTGTTCGAAAGAATATCCTGAATATCCTCAAAAAAGCCCATATTGAGCATTTCGTCAGCTTCATCCAAAATACAATAGTCAATTTTTGAAATGTCTACCAAACGTCTTCCTATCATATCTTTCATACGGCCCGGTGTAGCTACAACAATTTGTGCACCCCTCTTAACCTGACGGGCTTGGTCCGTAATACTTGCACCACCATAAATGGCAACAACATTTATACTTTTCTCGTACTTGGCGTACAGTTTAAGTTCATTGGTAATTTGCAAACAAAGTTCGCGTGTTGGGGAAAGAATCAATCCCTGGGTAGTTCTACTTTCGCTATCAATTTTTTGGATTAAAGGAAACCCAAAGGCAGCGGTTTTACCCGTTCCTGTCTGCGCTAGCGCAACCAAATCAATTTCATCCTGTAATAAAATGGGGATAGCTTTTTCCTGTACTTCAGATGGAGTTTCAAACCCCAAATCGGCAACAGCATCCAATAGGGACTTCTGCAGTCCCAGTGCTTTAAATTTTGTCATAATGTGTTTTACTTAATCGCAAATATGTGTGTTGTATAGAGCGATTATCGTTTATAACCCATTAGACTCAGCGCAACACTTGCCATACCGGCGGCAATTATTAGAGGCGCAAAGGTACTGTTATTTATTTATATGTGCGTTTTTAAGATTTATAGGGACTGAATATACTAATAAATTGATATAATAAGTCCATTAGCGCCAAAGACCACCATTAACATTATAAACGCTATTGTTTTAATTATTCTGGGACATGTGCTACACTTTTTAGATACAATATCAACTTTTGAATGGCTTTGCCACGATGACCAATTTGGTTCTTTACCACCAAGGGCAATTCGGCGAATGTTTTAGAATACCCATTTGGTTTAAAAATAGGGTCATAGCCAAAACCTTTATCCCCCCTTTTTTCATGAACGATTTCACCGTTTACCTCGCCTGTGAAAATATATTGTTCCTTGTTAAGGTTCAGAGCAATAACCGTTGCGAATTTTGCTTTTCTGTCTTTTAGGCCCCTTAGCTCATTTAAAAGCTTATTCATATTTTCATTGGCATCTCTTTGATCACTGGCATAGCGAGCTGAATAAACACCGGGAGCTCCGTCTAATGCATCTACCACTAAGCCGGTATCATCGGCAAAGCAGGGGTAGCTGTATTTTTGGGTAATATAATTGGCTTTTAGGATGGCATTTTCTTCCAGTGTTTTGCCGGTTTCTGGTATATCTTCATTGCAACCAATATCAGTCAGGGATAACAGTGAGATGTGTGGGGGTAACATAGCCTGAACCTCTTTTACTTTATTTTCATTATGTGTTGCGAAAACAAGTTTCATATCCTTCAGTATTTTGGTTGCAATTATGCTTTATTAAACCCTAAGATACTTGAGAACATTAGAGTTTTTTATGGAATAATATTTAAAAAGAATTGGCAGAAATATATACTGAATCAAAAGTAGTAATTTTATTTACTAATATTTTATAGCATTATGGGCCTAAAACTGCCGCCAGCACTTGTTTTTTTAATATTTTCCTTGTTAATGTATGTAGTCTCAAGGTTTTTGCCTTTTGGTGATTTTGAATTTTATGGACGTGTTTACCTAATATTGGTTTTATTGGGTATGGCTGTGTTGATAGCCATAATTTCGTTATTTCAGTTTTTTTCTTCAAAGACCACAATTGACCCAAGAACACCTTTTAAGACCACTAAATTGGTAACGGGAGGAATCTATAAGTTTACTAGAAATCCCATGTATTTGGCAATTTTATTGGTTTTATTGGCTTGGGGTCTATGGTTGGGCAATGCTTTTAATACGTTATTGGCAGCTGTATTTGTGGGATACATGAACAAGTTTCAAATTAAACCTGAAGAGGAGGCGTTGGCTACTATTTTTGGTAAGGAATTTCAGCAGTATTGTGTGCTTGTAAGGCGCTGGTTTTAGATTTTTGCATTTAATTTCAAATTATTTTTTTATTACCTAATTAGCTTATATGAAAAAGTATAAGTATATTAGCTTATAAATATAAATATTAGTCTTTTAGCTTATGAATAGCGTTGCAATAATTACAGGTGATATCATCAATTCGAGAGGGCATAATGCTACGGAATGGATGGCCAAACTCAAATCATTTTTAATCCAATGGGGCGATACGCCTTCATCATGGGAAATATATAGAGGCGACGAAATACAGCTGCGTGTCAAGGCGAAACATGCCTTATTTGCAGCCATACAATTAAAGGCATTGATAAAATCAATAAAAGGCCTGGATATTCGAATGGGTATTGGTGTTGGCAGTGAAACCTATATCGGTGCTGGGGTAAGTGAATCCAATGGTACAGCTTACCAACGTTCCGGAAGAACCTTTGAAATATTAAAAGAAAATAAGATAACTTTAATGCTCACATCCCCAGATGAAGAATACAATAGAACAATGAACCTTATGCTTAAACTAGCCACTGATTTCATGGATGATTGGAGTCCTGTTTCTGCTGAAATGGTATTTCTCGCATTAAGTAGCCCCAATGTATCACAGCAGAACTTGGCAGAGCAATTGAATATTAAACAATCAGCGGTAAGTCAAAGAACCAAAAGAGCAAGATTGCATCTAATAGAAGACCTATTGGCTTACTACGAACGAACAATAAAAGCAATCAAAGAATGATCTTATTCACTAAACTTTTCTTGGCCCATCTTATTGGGGATTTTTTATTGCAACCCTACCGTTGGGTAATTCATAAAGAGTCCAATAAGATAAAATCCAAGTACTTATTCTTCCATATCCTAGTTCATTTTGCAGTAACCATGATCCTATTGTGGGATTGGGAGTATTGGCCAATCGCCTTGATCATTATTGTTACGCATTATTTGATAGATTTAGCCAAACTTTACACCAACGCATTGTTCAAGAACAAAAACATCCCATTTTTCATTGACCAATTATTACACATAATAGTCTTATATGCCTGCGCTTACTACGGAAATTTAATAGGGCAGACAACGTACTTATTGGCACTGATAGATTGGCCTTTGGTCACCGCTATTGTTTTTGTAAGCTTTCCATCGGCAATTATAATAGGTAAATTATTGGAGGGAATGTCTGATCAGATAGAACTAAATCATAAATCCTTGCCTAATGCGGGAAAATATATAGGCATTATCGAACGTCTTTTGGTCCTTGTTTTTATTATTTTAGGGAGGTGGGAAGCTATTGGATTATTGATAACGGCCAAGTCTGTGTTTAGATTCAATGATCTAAAGCAAAGCAATAACCGAAAACTTACAGAATATATTTTGATTGGAACATTATTGAGTTTTGGTCTTGCCATAATCACCGGAATCATTTACACCTACTTCAATTGAATGCATTCATGCAATAATTTGCATTTCCAGTACTTGATGTGTTGGCTATAGCTTGATTGGATATTAGTTCATTAGTGTAGGTTGCTATGATGTGAAATCTTCAATTTATAGTACTTCAAAAAATCATTTCCGTAATTATACCAACGAATACTTAAATCACTGGCAGTTTTAAGCCCAAAATAAATATCGGTCGTTATTTATAATTATTTTTACGCCCTTATCCATAAAAGAAGATCCAGGTGGGCAGAAAGTATGTTTTTGATTTTGATAGTACCTTAACACGGGTTGAGGCTTTGGATGTATTGGCCGAAATGACGTTGCAGGGAAAATCGAATAGGGAAGAGGTGATTGATGAAATCCAGAAAATCACGAATCTTGGAATTGATGGCGATATTTCCTTTACCGAATCTTTGGAACGGCGCATTAAACTTTTAAAGGCCCACAAGAATGATTTGGCTGGATTGGTGGAGGAACTTCGCCAAAAAATATCCAAATCAATAGCGTCTAATAAAGAATTTTTTGAAAAGTTCTCAGATGATATTTATGTGATTTCTTGTGGATTCAAAGAGTTTATTGATCCCATTGTTTTGGAATATAATATTCCTTCGGATAGGGTTTATGCAAATACTTTTGAATTTGATGAAGAGGGAAATATCGTAGGATTTGATGCGGATAATGTGCTTGCCACACACAATGGCAAAATAGAATGCCTGAAAAACCTTGATTTGGATGGTGAAGTACAAGTTATTGGGGATGGTTATAGTGACTATGTAATGCGTGAGGCCGGAATTGCCCATAAATTTTTTGCATATACTGAGAATGTACATCGCGATAAAGCTGCCGATAATGCAGATCATGTAACACCAAACCTTGATGAATTTTTATTCGTCAATGATTTGCCACGTAATATTTCCTATCCAAAGAATAGGATTAAGATATTATTGTTGGAAGATGTGCATCCTGCTGCATTTGATAACCTTTCAGAAGATGGATTTTCAGTAGAATTGGTAAAAACCAGTTTATCTGAAGAACAATTAATCGAGAAGATAAAGGGTGTACATGTGTTAGGTATTCGTTCCAAAACACAGGTAACCCAAAAAGTATTGGATGCTGCCAACAAATTATTGGTTGTAGGCGCTTTTTGTATTGGTACTGCACAAATAGATCTTGATTATTGCAAGAAAAAAGGTGTAGTTGTTTTCAATGCACCGTATAGCAATACCCGTTCTGTTGTAGAATTGGCCATTGGTCATATTATTATGCTTATGCGCAATGTTTTTCCGAGAAGTACAGAGCTTCATGGAGGCCAATGGAATAAATCTGCCAATAACTCAAGAGAGGTAAGAGGCAAGAATTTAGGTATTGTAGGTTATGGTAATATAGGAAAGCAATTATCGGTTCTTGCAGAGGCCATTGGTATGCGTGTATACTATTATGATGTAGAAGACAAACTTGCACTTGGTAACGCAGTCAGATGTGAAACTTTGGAGGATTTATTGAATGTCTCCGATGTGGTTACTTTACACATTGATGATAATAAGGCCAACAAAAATTTTATTGGGAATCGTGAGATAAACCAAATGAAGCATGGGGCAATGCTTATTAACTTATCCCGCGGATTTGTAGTTGATATCGACGCATTGGTGAATGCCTTGAAAAGTGGTAAGCTGGCTGGGGCGGCTGTGGACGTTTATCCAGAGGAGCCAAGAAGCAATGGTAACTTTGTTACCGAGCTTCAAGGATTGCCTAATGTTATTTTAACGCCCCACGTAGGAGGTAGTACGGAGGAAGCCCAGCGTAATATTGCGGATTTCGTTCCTAACAAAATCATGGATTACATCAATTCTGGGAATACGGTCGACGCCGTGAATTTCCCAAATATCAGATTGCCAAAACAAGTAAATGCGCATCGCTTTTTGCATATTCATAGGAATGTTCCAGGGGTTATGGCTAAAATCAACGAGGTGCTGGCCAAATATGAAATGAACATTATTGGGCAATATCTTTCAACCGATATGGATTTGGGCTATGTTATTTCTGATTTGGACAAGGAATATAACCAAGACGTTATCAAGGCACTGCGTAAGATTGAAAATACCATTAAGTTTAGGGTATTATATTAGTAAAAGCTTAGCGGTGATGATAGGGCTCATTTTTCAAAATAGTAAATGCCCTGTATAACTGTTCAACAAGGAACAATCGGACCATTTGATGCGAAAATGTCATTTTGGATAAGCTTATTTTCGTTTGTGCTTTGGTGTAAACAGCATCACTGAATCCATAAGGTCCGCCGATAACAAGCACCAATTGTTTTATGCCCGAGTTCATCTTTTTTTGTAGATAATCAGAAAACTCGACTGAACCAAATTGTTTTCCTTTTTCATCTAGTAGCACCAAAACATCCGTAGCATTCAAATTTTTCAGGATTAATTCGCCCTCTTTCTCTTTTTGTTGGGCTTCAGAGAGGTTTTTGGCATTTTTTATATCTGGTATTATTTCCAATTCAAACTTTATATAGTGCCTCAATCTTTTTTCATACTCCACAATAAGATCTTGTAAGGAAGCACTGTCGGTTTTGCCAATGGCGAGTAATTTTATTGTCATGTTTCAAATTTAAAACTTTCAACTTATAGGATGTCATTATTGGGTTTTGTTTTTAGTAATTTAGCGCAAACCAATTTTATTGATGATTTCAAAAGCACAATTTCAACAAGAAATAGATTTAATTATTGCCAATGCCATACGTGAAGATGTTGGCGATGGTGACCATAGCTCGTTAGCTTGTATTCCTGCATCCGCTGAGGGCAAAGCCAAACTTTTAGTTAAGGATGAAGGGATTATCGCTGGTATTGATTTTGCCAAACAGGTTTTTGCCTACGTCGATGACAAAATGCAGATTGAAACCCTGATCAAAGATGGCTCAGAAGTAAAATATGGGGATATTGCGTTTTATATCAAAGGAAGTTCGCAGAGCATTCTCAAAGCTGAGCGTTTGGTTTTGAATGCAATGCAGCGTATGAGTGCCATTGCAACGAAGACCAATTCTTTTGTGAAATTATTGGAAGGTACAAATACGAAGATTCTGGATACCCGAAAAACTACTCCAGGAATCAGGGCTTTGGAAAAATGGGCCGTAAGGATTGGTGGTGGTGAAAATCATAGATTTGCCCTGTACGATATGATTATGCTCAAAGATAACCACATTGATTTCGCAGGGGGAATCACCAAAGCTATTTTAAAGACCCAAAAGTATTTGAAAGAAACCAAAAAAGATCTGAAAATTATCGTTGAAGCAAGAAATTTAACCGAGATTGAAGAGATTCTTCAAACAGAAGGTGTTTATCGTATTTTAATAGATAATTTCGATTACGAGGATACTCGCAAGGCTGTTGCCATGATTGGGGATCAGTGCCTTACTGAATCTTCAGGAGGTATAAATGGGAAGACCATTCGAAAATATGCTGAATGTGGTGTGAATTACATCTCTTCAGGCGCTCTAACACATTCGGTTTATAATATGGATCTTAGCCTTAAAGCAGTTTAAATGTCAGTAGAGATAGAGGCTAAACTTGATAAGATTCCTGTTCTAAATTGGTTGGTAGCCCTTTTAAAAAAGGTCAAATTGCCAGCTTTTGAAGGTCTTTCATTGTATGACCTCATTGAAATGTATATTCTGGGCATTGTACAAGGTGCATTGTCTTCGAGGGCAAGTTCTATCGCCTTTAGTCTTTTTATGGCTTTATTTCCCCTATTGATATTTTTAGTGACGCTGGTACCTTTTCTTATTCCTTACGCAAGTATGGGCAATGAGAATTTTGATGCTCAATTTTTATTGTTCTTGGAATCATTTCTGCCCGCGGCTACCAGTGAGTATTTTGGCGAAATTTACCAACAGATCAAGAATCAGCAGAGTGGTGGATTGTTATCCTCTGCGTTTTTCATTTCTATTTTTTTAATGGCCAACGGAGTAAATGCCATTTTCGGAGGATTTGAAAACTCGTATCATGTAGACCTGACACGTAACTTTTTAAGGTCGTATGCTTATGCATTAATGGTAGGATTGATCTTGTCCATTCTTCTGATATTAGGGGCTGCGGCATTTGTGTACTTTGAATTCTATATTTTGGATTATTTGAGCGCATGGGCTGCAAAGACTAGAGGTTATGATCTTACCGAAAATGATATTGTAGGGGCTCAGATTGGTAAAATCCTCTTTTTTGTCATCCTTTCATACTTTACAACGGCTATTTTATACTATTTTGGAACAGCTGAAGGCAAGCAAGCGAAATTCTTTTCGGTTGGGGCATTAATGACCACAATCTTATTTCTATTGACTTCTTATCTGTTTGGTGTATATGTTGAGAAGTTTGCAAGATATAACGAATTATATGGGGCTTTAGGAGGATTATTGATTTTGATGGTGTTCATTTGGTTAAATTCCAATATATTGCTCCTAGGGTTTGAGCTTAACGCCTCGCTTAATGCGTTACGAAAAAACATAAATAAGGATGACTATGAAGAGTAGATTTGTTTTGTTGGGCATGCTTGTAATGTTTTCGTTTACGGTACAATCACAAAGTATATTTGGCAAATGGAAAACCATTGATGACCGAACCGGAAAGCCCAAGGCAATTATTGATATCTATAAAAAAGATGGACTAATGTTTGGCCATGTGGTTCAGATTTTAGAAAAAGGAAGGGAAAAAGCACTCTGTATAAAATGTGATGACGAACGAAAGGATAAACCAATAGTTGGAATGACAATTATCGACGCGGCGAAAGAGCATGATGACGGTAAATGGAAAGGTAAAACCTTGTTTGATCCTGAACAAGCAATGACTTTTCGATGTAAAATCTGGTTGAATCCTGAAAATTCCAATGAATTAAAGGTGCGTGGTTATTTAGCATTTATTTTTAGAACGCAAACCTGGTTACGCGTTGGAGGTTAGAAGGCAATGATTGTATGCAACACTTCATCAATGTAATATTACCAATTCCTCTCGAAAAACTTTTTACATACAGTGTTTCCAAAACTGAATTTGAATATTTGCAAATAGGAATGCGGGTAGCGGTTCCTTTCGGTAAATCAAAAATTTATACTGCTTTAGTTTACGAAATCCATTCGACACCTCCTGATGTTTATGAAGCTAAAGAAATCCATAAAATACTGGATGAACACCCCATTGTAAATCAATTGCAATTGCAACATTGGCGGTGGATAGCGGATTATTATATGTGCACCATTGGCGAAGTGTTCAGAAGTGCCTTACCCAGTGCTTTCTTATTGGAAAGTGAAACCTTGATTTTAAGGAATGAGCGGGGAGTGGTCGCCGAAAAAGATTTAAAAGATGATGAGTTTTTGGTTTTTGAGGCGCTACAGCATCAATCTATGCTCAAGGTACATGAAGTAAGTGCCATAGTTGATAGGAAAAATGTACTCCCCATATTAAATCGATTATTGGCGAAAAATGTCATCCTCCTAAAAGATGAAATTTACGAGCAATATAAGCCCAAATTAGTTCGATATGTAAAACTCGGGGTTGCTTACAAATCCGAAGAGAAATTGGAGGCATTGCTTGAATCATTGACAAGAGCTCCAAAACAGAGCCAAGTAGTACTTTCATTATTCCAGTTACAGGCCACAGATAAAAAACCAATAAAATCGACAACTTTAGAAAGTGTCAGTGGCAGCTCAAAAGCAGTGATCAAGGCTTTGGTAGATAAAGGCATTTTGGAAGAGTATCGTATTCAAATCGATAGGGTAAATTACGAAGGTACTTCCGAAAATTTTGATTTAAAAGCATTAAATAAGTATCAAAATAAAGCTTTAGATAACATACAGCAAAATTTTGAAAATAAGAAAGTTACATTATTACATGGTGTTACTTCATCAGGTAAAACCGAGGTTTACGTAAAGTTGATTGAGGAGTGCATAAACAAGGGGAAACAAGCCTTGTACTTACTGCCGGAAATAGCCTTGACCACACAATTGATTTCACGTTTGCAAGACTATTTTGGGGAAAAGGTATCTGTATATCACTCCAAATATAGCGTGCATGAAAGGGTAGAGGTTTGGAACAATGTTTTGACGAGAAAGCCCAAAGCACAAATCGTAATTGGGGCACGTTCGGCAATGTTTCTGCCTTATTCCAAATTAGGATTGATTATCGTTGATGAAGAGCATGAGGGCTCTTTTAAGCAATTTGACCCAGCACCTAGGTATCACGCCAGGGATGCGGCCATTGTGCTCTCCAACTTGCATCAATCTTATATTCTATTGGGCTCTGCTACGCCAAGTATTGAAAGTTACCATAATTCAAAAACTGGAAAATACGGTTATGCAAGTATTGAAAGACGATTTGGGGATGTTTTAATGCCTGAAATTGAGTTGGTTGATTTAAAGGAACAGACTCGAAAAAGGCGAATGAAAGGACATTTCTCAGAAAGGTTGTTGGATGAAATTACAGAAACCTTGGAAAATGGCGAACAGGTTATTCTTTTTCAAAACCGAAGGGGATTTGCGCCTATAGTCGAATGTACCACTTGTGGTCATTCACCGCAATGTCCGAATTGCGATGTTAGCTTAACCTATCATCAGCTCAAAAAACAATTGCGCTGCCATTATTGTGGACATCATATAGCACTACCTGAAAGTTGTGAGGCCTGTGGCAGTCAAACCTTGGATACCAAGGGTTTTGGCACTGAACAAGTAGAGCAGGAACTGAAAACCCTATATCCCAAGGCAAATGTAGGTCGCATGGATTTGGATACTACTCGTGGTAAGTATGGCTATGAGAAAATTATAACAGCTTTTGAACAACAAGAGCTTGATGTACTTGTTGGGACACAAATGCTGACCAAAGGTTTGGATTTTAGAAATGTGAATTTGGTGGGCATCATGAATGCCGATTCTTTGTTGAATTTTCCAGACTATCGTGCACATGAGCGCAGTTTTCAATTATTGACCCAAGTGGCAGGTAGGGCAGGACGTACTAAAAAAAGGGGAAAAGTCATAATTCAAAGCTATAATCCATATCATCAGATTTTGAAACAAGTTTCGGCTAATGATTATGAGGGCATGTTCAAAGAACAATTGTATGAAAGGGAACAGTTTTTATATCCGCCAGTGAATAGAATAATTAAAATCACCTTTAAACATAAGAACTACAATAGCTTGAATGAGGCGGCTGACTGGTTTGCGAAATCCTTGAGAAATGTATTTAGAAACGGGGTATTAGGACCAGAATACCCTCCGGTGGCACGAATTAGAAACCAATACTTGAAGCATGTGATAATCAAGATACCAATGGGGCAGTCTTTGGGTAAAACAAAAAATAGCATTAAAAGAATCGAAAATTCTTTTAATGCTATTTCGCAGTTCAGAAGTGTAAGGGTAATCTATAATGTAGACCACATTTAGAAATCATCCCTTAAAAATGAAATCAAACATTACTAAGCGCTTCGGCTAGTTCTGTTTTTTTATTTCTGCTTAGAGGAATTGCTCTTCCACTTACTTCAACATTCTTACTATTGAATTTTTCAACTTTTTCAAGGTTCACAATGTAGGATTTGTGAATTCTAAGAAATTTTTCAGCAGGCAACTGCTTTTCGAAAGATTTCATTGTTGATAAAATTACAATATTAGCTTCATCGGTCACTAATTTGATATAGTCACCAAGAGCTTCTATCCATTTAATATCATTTAGGATAACTTTTCTTTTCTTTAGGTTACTTTTTACGAAGATATGTTCCTCATCTTCATGTACCCTGTTTATCTGCTCATACTTGGCTACGGCCCTTTTAACAGATGCATCAAAACGAGCCATGGTAATAGGCTTGTGTAAATAGTCTGTCACGTCGTAGTCAAATGCTTTGAGCGCATAATCCGGTTTTCCGGTGATTAATATTACCTGTGGGCTGTTTTCAAGGGATTCGAGTAGGTCAAATCCGCTGATAATTGGCATTTCAACGTCTAAAAAGATTAAATCGATCTCATGGTTCTTAATACCGTTCTTCGCTTCGATCGCGTTGCTGTATTCTGCTACCATCGCTAAGTTTGGATGGTTGTTCACCAATTTGGCAACCGCCATGCGCTGCATCGATGAATCGTCTACAATAATACTTCTTAATTTCATAAATGGGTTGATTTGTGGGGTTAAATCATCGACAAATTACCGAAAAAACACGCTGAACTGCAATAAAAGTTGTAAACAATGCATAAAATCCTGTGTAATTTGCAATGACATAAGTTTAAGATTTGGTTAAGTTCATTTTTTATGATTATTCTATCTATAACGAAGAATTTACCCTTTTCTTGTGATTACTGGTAAATATTCTTATTTTTGCGCTCCTTAAAACAAAATATTTATGAACAATTATGAAACTGTTTTCATTTTAAATCCCGTTCTATCAGATGATCAGATAGAGGAAACAGTTAAGAAATTTGAAGATTTCTTAATTAAGAATGGCGCCAAAATGGTGTCAAAAGAGAATTGGGGGCTTAAGAAATTAGCCTACGCAATTCAGAACAAGAAAAGTGGTTTTTACCATTTATTTGAATTCACTGCTCCAGGAGAGGTTGTTAACCCTTATGAACAAGAATTTAGAAGAGATGAGCGTGTTATGCGCTTTATAACTGTAAAGTTAGACAAGCATGCCATTGCATGGGCTGAGAAAAGAAGAACAAGGTTAAAAACTAAAGCGTAAGAACTATGGCATCTATAGAACAACAGGCAAAAGGTAAAAAAGATGGGGAAATAAGGTACTTAACCCCATTGAATATTGAAACCAACACTAAAAAGAAGTATTGCCGTTTCAAGAAATCAGGTATCAAGTATATTGACTATAAAGATGCTGATTTCTTAATGAAATTGGTTAATGATCAAGGCAAACTTCTGCCAAGAAGATTAACAGGTACTTCTTTGAAATATCAGAGAAAAGTAGCTCAAGCTGTTAAGAGAGCTCGTCATTTGGCACTAATGCCGTATGTTGGTGATTTATTAAAATAAAAGAAACGAACCATGGAACTTATATTAAAAGAAGACGTACAAAACTTAGGTTTTAAAGACGATTTGGTAAGTGTTAAGAACGGTTACGGTAGAAATTTTCTAATACCCCAAGGATTAGCTGCTTTGGCTACAACTTCAGCAAAGAAGGTATTGGCAGAAAACTTAAGGCAAAGAGCACATAAAGAAAAGATAATAGTTGATGCGGCAAATAAGATCGCTGAGGCTTTGAAAGTCCTTGAGCTTAAAATAAAGGCTAAAACTGGTGCTGGTGATAAACTCTTTGGATCGGTAACTTCTATAGATTTGGCTGCGGCTATTGAAAAAGAAGGTCATGAAATTGATAAAAAATTCATTAGTATTCTTGGAGGAGCCGTTAAAAGAACAGGTCCGGCAAGCGCACAGATCAGACTTCATAGAGAGGTCCTTGTAGACTTCCCGTTTGAAGTTGTTGCTGAAAAGTAAACCCATAAGGTTGATAACTTTGAAGAGCTATGTTTACATAGCTCTTTTTTTTGCTCTAATTTTAACTGATTAAACCAAATACATGTACAAAAAACTACAACTAAGCATTGTGCTTTTATTTGCGACAGTTTCAGCAATGGCACAGGTTACAACTTCTAATATTAGAGGAAAGGTAACCGATGATCTAAACCTACCATTACTTGGTGCCAATATTGTGGCAGTTCACTCACCTACGGGAACAGTTTATGGTGCCATAACCAATGAAGATGGAAGATTCAACCTTTTAAACCTAAGGGTTGGGGGTCCTTATAAGGTTTCTATTTCTTATCTAGGTTTTAAGACGCATGAACAGAATGATGTTTTTTTAACTTTAGGTAAAACATTCAATGTAGAAGCGGCCTTGGTTACAGATAGCCAAGCATTGGACGAAGTGGTGGTAACATCTGATCAAGGAGGAATTTTTGGCAATGATAGGACTGGTGCGGAAACTAGCGTCGGTAGAAGGGAATTGACACGTTTACCAACTATTTCCCGTTCGGCTGAGGATTTTACGCGTTTGGAACCTACAGCCAGCGGCAACTCATTTGGGGGTCGAAATGATCAATTCAATAATTTTTCATTGGATGGTGCTATATTCAACAACCCATTCGGGCTAGACGCCCCAACTCCTGGAGGTCAGACCGGAGCGCAACCCATTTCCCTGGACGCCATTGATCAAATTCAAGTTTCAACAGCCCCTTTCGACGTAACACAATCCGGTTTTACAGGAGCCTCTGTGAACGCCGTAACCAAAAGTGGTACCAACGAATTTCATGGTACGGTATATGGGTTTACAAGAAATGAAGACCTGACTGGAGGAAAAATCCGAGGAGAGGATGTAGTGAAGCCCGACTTGAATCAAAACCAATACGGCTTTAGTCTTGGAGGACCAATCATAAAAGATAAATTGTTCTTTTTTGCCAACTTCGAGAAAGATGAAAGAGACGATTTGGGATCTAACGGATGGATTCCAAATACAGGTTCTGGAGCCATCAACGAGTCTAGGGTTTTAGAGAGCGACCTTATTGCGGTACAATCCGCTTTGGGGGTACTTGGTTATGATACGGGAGCCTATGAAGGCTTCACCTTTGGTTCTGAATCTACAAAAGGAATCTTTAAGCTGGATTGGAACATAAATGAAAACAATAGATTGGCTGTGATTTACAATTTCTTGAATGCCTCAAAGGAAAAACCTGCGCACCCTACTGCGATAGGAGTGAGAGGACCCAGTTTTTCAACTTTGCAGTTTGAAAAATCAGGATATGAAATCAACAATAAGCTGAACTCAATCCAATTGGAACTGAATTCAACCTTATCTGATGAGGTAACTAATAAACTTCAAGTAGGATATACGCATTTTGATGATTTTAGAAATCCACTTTCTACGCCTGCTCCAAGCATAATCATACAAGATGGTGCGGGGTCAAGCTATATTATAGCCGGTCATGAACCATTTTCAATTCATAATCGTTTGGATCAAAAGGTGTTTCAGCTAACAAACAACATGAACATATTTAAGGGCAACCATACGTATACTGTAGGTTTTTCCTTTGAGAAATTCCAGTTCGATAATTCTTTTAATCTTGGGTTTTATGGAGGAACCTTTGGTTTTCCGCTTGCTGATGGCTCTTTTGGAAACTTTAGAAATGTTCAGGAGTTCTTGGATAATACCCAGCCAGGAGGTTTAATCAGTAATTTGATTCAAGGTGCGAAATCGACTTTTGCAAGCAACAATCAACAGGAAGATGGGGTGCCGGGTGCTTGGTCCTTGGCTGAAACCAATGTGGGCCAATTGTCTTTTTATCTGCAGGATGAATGGAGTGCCACTGATGACTTTAAACTAACCTATGGAGTTCGTTTTGATAAGCCATTATATTTTGACACAGCTGAGAAAATAAGGGAGAATATAGATCGTAAAGGAACCTATCAACCGGACAACTTATATTTCAACCCCAATACAGGGGAAAATACTACCATTGATTCGGAACAACTACCAAGTAACGATTGGTTAATTTCGCCTAGATTAGGATTTAATTGGGATGTTAAAAGCGACAATACCCTGCAATTGCGTGGCGGTACAGGTATCTTCACTGGGAGACTGCCTTTTGTATGGATAGGTAACCAAGTGCAAGGTGTCGATTTCTTCTTCTATCAAGCAGTTGATCCTGATTTTAAATATCCTCAGGTGTGGCGTACGAATATTGGTTTGGATAAAGGTTTTGAGAACGGACTGATTCTAACAGCTGATGTTTCTTATACCAAGGATCTTAATGCTCCGCATGTCCAAAACTGGGCATATCGTGATCCAAGTGGGATTTTAAATGCGCCAGGGGATAACAGACCTAGATATCTAGCCAGTGATGTTGCAACCAATGCATTTGGTGGAGGCACCAGTGCGTACATTTTTACAAATTCTGACAAAGGACGCATATGGAATGTTGCCCTGAAAGCTCAAAAGAACTTTGATAATGGACTTTACGCTAGTTTGGCTTACAGCTACTTGAATGCAAAGGATATCAACTCTATCGAAGCTGAAATTACCGGCGATGCCTTTGATTTTAATCCAAACTTGGGAGATGCCAACGCAGATGTCTTAGCCTTCTCTAAATACGGTGATAACCATCGTTTTATTGGCGTTGGATCTAAGCAATTCAATTATGGTACTGACAATAAATGGGCAACAACCATATCCACTTTCTTTGAATATGCACAAGGAGGTAGATTTAATTATACCTACGCAGGGAATATTAATAATGATAGTTCTTTCCAAAATAACGATTTAATGTATGTTCCTACTTCTGCTGAAGTTCAACAAATGCAGTTTAGTGGTGCCGGTCAGGCCGAAGCGCTTGAAGCCTATATTCAGCAAGATGATTATTTAAGTGATAATCGTGGTGATTACTCTGAACGTTATGGGGCATTGGCACCGTGGAGAGGTCGTTGGGACGTTAAAATTTTACAAGACTATAATTTTAAAGTGTCTGGAGATAAAACCCATACCATTCAATTAAGTTTTGATATTTTGAATTTTGGGAACCTATTGAACTCTGATTGGGGCGTAATTCAGCAACCAAACAATTTGAATCCATTAACTGTTTCGGTTGATTCAAACACCAATGTACCAACATATACCTTCAACCCAGAGCTAACAGAGACTTTTGGTTATGATGCGAGTCTATTGTCTAGATGGCAAGGTCAGTTCGGCCTTAGATACATATTTTAAGTAATACTGAAAATTATTGGAAATGCCCTGACTTAATCGTTGGGGCTTTTTTATTTTTGCAAAATGAAGTATACCAGACTAACAAAACAACAATTGGAAGAATTGCATCAGGAATTTATAAATTTTTTGGTGACACAATCAATTTCAGGAGATGAATGGAGTCAATTGAAAGTTGACAAACCTGATGTGGCAGAAGACGAATTGGATGTTTTTAGCGATTTGATTTGGGAAGGGGTTCTTAATAAGGTTTCTTATCTTGAGAATGTTTCGGCCCAACAAATGCATTTGTTCGAACTGACCGAAAAGGAGATGAAGTTGATTTCTGTAAAGGTTATGAATCCAGATATTGATTTAACCACTGAATTGGGTTTCAGTTGGTTCAAAAAGAATTGGCAATCTGATTTTGTGGATTATCTAACGGCTTCCAAAGCCTATACAGCAGATAAGAATTTAGATAAATTCAATTTAATAAAACAAGGAGCAGTAATCACAAAAGGTGATTTATACAAATGGTTTGATACGATGATTGCATAGTTTGTGGTCATTCCTGCCTAGGCCGGAATCTACAGCGCCTGAAATTCAAAACACCTATGGATTAGAGCCTTCAATCCTTTATATTTGTCTAATAATTTCCAAAAAACCAGGTCCCTTAGCGAAGTCGCTGGGATATTTGCAGCAGAATTCAATTAAATGGCACAAAAACCAAGCATACCTAAAGGAACACGGGACTTTTCTCCAACTGAAATCGTAAAACGCGACTATATTTTTGAAATCGTAAAAAAACATTTCAAAACTTTTGGCTTTCAACCCATTGAAACCCCATCATTCGAAAACTCAGACACCTTAATGGGTAAGTATGGCGATGAAGGTGACCGATTGATTTTTAAAATATTGAATTCTGGGGATTTTATCAGTAAGGTCGATGATGTTACCTATAGTTCGAAGAATTCCAAATCGCTAACCCCTAAAATTTCGGAAAAAGCATTACGCTATGATTTAACAGTGCCTTTTGCCCGTTATGTGGTCATGCACCAAAATGAGATTGATTTTCCCTTCAAGCGCTATCAAATACAGCCAGTGTGGCGTGCAGATAGACCACAAAAAGGTCGTTTTAGGGAATTTTACCAATGTGATGCTGATGTGGTAGGAGCAAAATCACTTTTACAGGAAGTTGAATTAATCCAACTTTATGATGCTGTTTTTACGGATTTAAAACTAGAAGGAATAACCATAAAACTCAACAACCGTAAAGTTCTGGCTGGTATTGCCGAAGTAATTGGGGCAAATAACAATTTGGTCAATTTTACGGTAGCCTTGGATAAATTGGATAAGATTGGAATAGAAGGGGTTAAAAAAGAAATGTTGACCAAAGGAATATCCGAGAATGCGATTAAAAAAGCAGCTCCATTGTTTGCCTTATCAGGAGCCAATGCCAATCAGATGGTAGCCTTAAAGGCTTTTCTAGCAGACTCTGAACAAGGTAAAAGGGGAGTGGCGGAACTTGAATTCATAATAAATGCCATTGCTGACTTAGGTTTACATTCCACTAAATTGGTATTGGATGTGACTTTGGCGAGGGGTCTTAACTATTATACAGGGGCTATTTTAGAAGTAGCTGCGCCTGAAAACGTGCAAATGGGCTCAATAGGTGGGGGCGGAAGATATGATGATCTCACAGGTATTTTTGGCTTGAAGGATGTTAGTGGTGTTGGAATTTCTTTTGGATTGGACCGCATTTATTTGGTAATGGAAGAATTGGATTTGTTCCCAGAAACACTCGATAAATCATTGGATGTCCTCTGTATAAATTTTGGGGAGAAAGAGGCTATGACTGCATTGAAATTAGTGGGTCAATTAAGAAGACAAGGTATTGCCGCTGATGTATATCCTAGTAATGCCAAAATGCAAAAACAGATGAAATATGCCAACAATCGCAATGTACCCTATGTGATCTTAATTGGTGAAAAGGAAATGACCACTAATTCATTTGTTGTTAAGAATATGGCTAGTGGAGCGCAGAACACCTTTAGTTTAGGAAACCTCAATGAATTTATTAATACCCTATAATCTTTTCTTAATCGCCTTGATTATCGATTTATAATATTCCATCTCATGTGGAACATACTTTGCAAGGTTCGCCATACCCCATGTTTCCTCTGAAAATTGAATTAATGAAATAAGTTTTAGGGCATTGACTTCACTATCTTGTTTTTTAAGATTGGAAAATGGCGTTTTTAATTCACATAAATAGGTGTGGTGAAATTCACAGTCTATCAAGTCATTATGATGATTTTGAATGGATTTGAAAACCCCTATCTTTTGTAATTCTTCTTTTGTGATTCCCAAGCCTATTTCCTCTGAAACTTCCCGAATAGCGGAGGACTCATAATCTTCGCCAGCTCCTATGTGCCCAGCAACTGAAACATCCCAAAGTAGCGGATGGATATCTTTTTCCTTCCCCCTTTGTTGAATTAATAATTGTCCGTTTTTGGTATAGAACCAAACATGGACCGTTGGGTGAAACAGTCCATGTTTATGGGCTTCGGATTTCATGGCTGTTTTCCCGGTTGGCTTTCCGTTGGAATCAAGTATGTCGATAAGTTCATCCATCATTTTAAGAATATAAATTATGGTCCCCTCCTTTATTAGGTGGGGTGCCCGAAGGGCGGGGTGGTCAATCGGTACATCTATATCTTATAATCATGTTCAGATTGAGAAGGTACAACGTGAACCCCTCTGCCTATCGGTATCCCTGTCCGCCTGTAGGCAGGCCCCCATAAAAAAGGGAATAACTTATATTAATCAAAATAACTAAAAGTCTCACCGTCCTTTATGGTCAAAACCGTTTCGTAAATCAATCGTATTACATTTTCAACATCATCGCTATGAACCGTTTCCACAGTTGTATGCATGTACCTAAGTGGTAATGAAATTAGTGCTGAAGCAACACCCCCATTGCTATAGGCAAATGCATCGGTATCGGTGCCCGTTGATCTTGAAGCGGCCATTCGCTGAAACGGAATTTTCTTTGCTTCGGCTGTTTCGATGATACGTTCCCTTAACTTATTCTGTACTGCTGGCGCATAAGAGATTACAGGACCTGATCCCATTTCGGTATGTCCTTGGGTTTTCTTTTCGATCATAGGTGTGGTTGTATCATGACAAACATCGGTAATGATGGCCACATTCGGCTTAATGGTTTGTGTAATCATTTCGGCACCACGTAAACCTATTTCTTCCTGCACAGAATTTGTGATATACAGACCAAAAGGCAATTTCTTCTTATTCTCATGAAGTAATCGCGCAACTTCAGCGACCATAAATCCTCCGGCCCTATTATCAATCGCTCGACAGACGAACTTGTCTTTGTTCAGAATTTGAAACTCATCGGGATAGGTAATAACACATCCTACATGAACACCCATTTTCTCGACTTCTTCTTTATCCTTGGCACCTATGTCAATAAAGATATTATCCAATTTAGGAGGTTCTTCCTTTGCCTTATTTCTAGTATGGATTGCTGGCCAACCAAATACACCTTTTACAATTCCTTTTTTGGTATGGATGTTTACCCATTTTGAAGGTGCAATTTGATGGTCGCTTCCTCCATTTCGGATTACATAAATAAGTCCGTTATCAGTAATATAGTTAACATACCAGGAAATCTCATCAGAATGCCCTTCAATAACAACCTTAAATTCAGCATCAGGGTTTATAATCCCCACAGCAGAGCCATAAGTATCTGTGATGAAAGTGTCTACATAAGGCTTAAGATAGTCCATCCATATCTTTTGACCTTCCCATTCGTAGCCTGTGGGTGCAGCGTTATTCAGGTATTTTTCTAAAAAATCCATTGACTTTTTAGTTAGAATCTTCTTTGTGCTCATGTATTGTGTATTTATTTACAAACTTAACAATATTCACTTTTAATTAATAATAACAGTGGCGAATAATCGTTAATTTTGGCAAGGCTTTTGCTTTTAATACAATGATGAAAAAAGGGATTTTATTTTTCGTGCTCAATCTAGCAATGTGGGCTGTCTCCGCACAGGTTGAAGAACAACCAATGGATTCTGTTGCAGAAAAGATGATCATTATTGAAGGGGACTCTATTATGCGGAGATCTATTGACTTGGATGAGGTTTATGTATTCAGCAAACTGAAATTCCCTACATATAAAGATAAACTCCGGTATTATATTTTAAGGAGAAAGACCATTAAGGTTTATCCTTATGCTAAACTAGCCGCTGAACGTTTAAGCGAATTGAGTGATAGCCTTACTCAAATCAAAAAGAAACGAAAACGCAAAAAATACACCAGGGAAGTCCAAAAATACATTGAGGGGGAGTTTTCCGATGAACTCAAAAAACTGACCCGAACTGAAGGCCAAATTCTTGTAAAGCTCATCTATCGGCAGACAGGAAAAACGACTTTTGATTTAGTAAAGGAATTAAGAAGTGGTTGGCGGGCGTTTTGGTATAGTACTACAGCAAAAATGTTCAAAATAAGCCTTAAGGAAGAGTATAATCCGAATGTTGTCCAAGAGGATTATATGATTGAGGATATATTACAACGTGCTTTTGCCGCAAATAGATTGAAACCCCAAAAATCGGCGTTGGATTTTGATTATATGGAATTGGAAAACAAGTGGGGTTCCGCCAAAAAAGGAAGCAAATAAATTTAAAAAGAAAGTGTTGCAAGTTTATTTGTCTTTTTTAGAAGAATTAAATAAGGCGTTCATTATTAGATGTACACTATAAAATCCCATGGCAATAGCGGCTATCGCCAGAATAATACCAACTATCAATACGGGAATATAATAGGCGTGCTCTTGATTTTTAAAAGCTTGCCACAATACTAAGGGTGCTACAAACATTAGTGCAAAAGTATATGCAAAATGTTTTACACCTTTTATCAATAAATCCTTATTTGTTTTAACTGCTGCCATATAATTAAACTCCAAAAGTACCAATTAAAGCCTATATTCTTACCATGGAGTGTATCATTTTGGATTATGACGGGACTTTTTAAAACAATCCAAAAAATGCGATAGTTTAATTGTGATTCATTTGCCGCATTTATGAATCTTTAAAACAATATTTAAATAAGTACTTGCCTTACTTAATCGTTATCGTTCTTTTATATTCTTGTACAATGGCAAAATAACCAAGGGGGTATAAATCAGGTTGATCAACGCTGTCAAAAACATCTGAGTTATCCAAGTCTGTTACGTCGAATATATTTCCTCGAACTGTTGCAGCCGGAGTTTGAAAGGGTCCTTGAGTATCACCACTTTGCACAATAAGTTGGTTCATGTAATTATAGAAAGTCTCATCAACACCAAGAAGACTAATTTCTATTTGTCTTCCAGAATCAAAGGTCCTATCATAGAAATAAGAGAACTCAAATTGTTGTCCAGGATAAAACTCATCCTCGGTTACCAAAAATTCTTCAAAGTCAAAATCAAATAAATAAAAGTCGTCCCTCTCAAAATTATCTGTAAAAGTAACAATGATCTCTGTTTCATCTCCTTCAAACAACGTAGCGTTTCCTTGAAGGATAGTATCGATAGGAACGGTAGGTACGTATCTTGTCTGTGCCAAGTAGGCCCGGCCTTCATGCCTGATCAATAGGCTAAATAGTATGTTGTTATTGAGAATATTGGTTGGCATCCTTTGGTCTGAAGAAAAATTGGGGTCAGGTGTATAAATCCCGGAATTCGGTTCTTTTTCACTTAGGCTTGAAGAACGGGAATTTATGACAACACCATTCTCATCAAATTCTTCGGCAAGTATAACTATACTTTCAGCCTCTGTAATTGGTATTTCTTCAAAGAAATTATTGGTTAAGGATAGCTTCACTTCTATTGGAATGAAAGCCTGAGAAATATCTACCCTAATCAATGCATTCACATTAAGCCGTTGTTCTGTTGTAGGTACTTCAACGTCTATAACATCTTCACAAGAAACCAGCACTATAAATAATGCTAAAACCTTTAAAAATTTATTTATGGAATCCATGATAATCTTGTTTAATTAGAATCAGCATTATTGTATAACAATTTGTCCTTTATATTCCTGGACAATAGCAAAATAGCCTAATGGAAAAACATTGGGTTCGCCTGTATTATCAAATACATCCCTATTGTCTAATTCCGTGATATCAAAAACATTTCCCCTTACAGTTCCTTTAGGAGTCTGGAATGGCCCTTGGGAATCATCTGTTTGTTCAATAAGTTGGTCCATATAATTGTGAAATGTCTTGTCCGCCCCAAGAATACTTACATCTAATGTGGTTCCAGGTTCAAATATTTGATCATAGAAATAGGAAAACTCAAATTGTTGTCCTTGATAAAATTCATCATCGGACACTAAATATTCACCGAAATCAAAATCAAATACATAGTAATTATCTTCTTCAGGATTATCCTCGAAACCAATGACCGTCTCTGTTTCATCATTGTTGGATGATCTCCCGGGACCTATTGACAAATTAGTAATAGGGGTTGATGGCACATATTTTGTTTGGGCGATGTACTTTCTTCCTTCATGTTCAATTATCAGATTGAATAGATAATTACGATCGATAACACTGGTACTAATTCTTTGTTCCGTAGAAAAATTGGGATTTGGATAGTAAATTCCGGTTCCAGGATTTAATTCCGCTAAACTTGAAAATCCCGTGTTGATTATTGCCCCATCTTCATATTCCTCATAAATTATAATAATACTTTCAAGCGATGTAATCGGAATTTCTTCAAAGAAATTATTTGTTGTAGATACCTTTACTTCAACAGGGATGAATTCCTCATTGACGTCTACCCTCAGAAGTGCTTCAACTATTAGACGGGGTTCAGTAGTGGGTAGTTCAACCTCAATTACATCTTCGCACCCTATGCAGAAGCAGACTAAAATAAAAATGCATCCTATTTTATTCATGCAGTGGAACTTAAAACTTGAAATTATAAGTAATTGCAGGGACCACCCCGAAAATAGATGTTCTTACAGCTTCATTAACCCCTGTGTCTTGGTTTCTTCTAAAATTTATAGATGCCGCATTTCTTCTGTTATAAATATTGTAAACGCTAAATACCCATTCTGACTGCCATTCTCTATTGGCATTTCTTTTTGGCGTTAGTGTTGCGCCAAAATCTATTCTATGATAATCAGGCAGTCTTTCTTTATTTCTAAGCCCGTAATAGGGAACCACCAATCCTTCGAATTCAAATTGGCCTATGGGATAATTTGTTGGTTGCCCAGTTTGATAAGCGAAATTGGCATTGAAACTCCATTTGTCATTTAAGTCATAGCTGGCAAAAACCGATATATCATGGGGCTTATCGTATGGTGTGTTATACCATTCCCCAAGGTTTATACCTGTCTCTTTGTTTGATCTACCATTATCAGTTTTAGGTATTCTTCCGGGAGTGCGTTGCTCGGATTTGGATAACGTATAAGCCAACCAACCTTGCAGCTTACCTTCATTTTTACGTAAAAGCAATTCAAGTCCGTATGCCCTGGCTTCGCCGTTAAGAATTACCTGTTCAATGGCATTATTGGCAATTAGATTTGCCCCATCTATATAATCTATCCTATTCTGAATGTCCTTATAAAAAACTTCAGTTTCAAATGAAAAAACACCCTCCTTGATATTTCTGAAATATCCTAACGCATATTGATCCAAGAGTTGTGGTTTTACCCACGGTCCACTTGGTGTCCACACATCCAAAGGAGTAGGGGAACTGGTATTTGATAAAAGATGTAAATATTGGGAAAGTCTTGTATAACTTGCCTTTATCGAACTTTCTGAATTTATGGTATATGCCAGAGATACCCTAGGCTCTAGGTTAGCGAAACTGGAAAGACTGTTTTTTCTACCTGGATTAATTGTTTCGATTGGTTCAGCCTCCTGGTAAGTCAAAGTAAAAGGATTAAAAATAACGGGCTCATCATTTTCATATACATTAAGTTCTTCTTGCCCTAAACGGGAAAAGTAGCTAAATCGAAGGCCATATTCCATACTAAGTTTATCCGTGATTTCATGCTCAAAGTCAATATAAGCCGCAAATTCATTGGCATATTTTTGTGTTAATTGTTCTTCAACAATCCCAGAGTCACTGCTGCTTGGCTCAATTTTTCCTGGATTAAACTGGTAATAGATATTATTTAAACCATAATTTATCTGGAGATTTTCTTTTAGATAATGCTTTAAGTCATATTTGACATTGAAATTTTGAATCCCTGAATTCCAATTAAAACCGACAAAATCAAGTTTAAGGCCGTAATAATAGTCAGAATAAATCAGAGAAAGATTAGAGAACAGCTTATCAGAGAAGAGATGATTCCAACGAAAGTTCCCTACAGCATTACCATACGTGTTTTCAAAACTATCATTTATGCTGAACACATCCCTGCCAAAATAACCGGAAAGAAAAATACTGTTCCTTTCATTTAATTTATAGTTGATTTTAGTATTTAAGTCATAAAAATATGCCCTATTGTCAACATCAAATAGGGGTAGGAAAAGATGTGCATATGAGGCTCTTCCACCAATAAGGAAGGCTGCCTTGTCTTTTTCAATAGGACCTTCTACCAGTAACCTACTTGCAACAATTCCAATGCCCCCATTGACCTTCAACTCTTTACTATTGCCTTCTTTTTGAAATATATCCAACACCGAGGAAACCCTACCACCATATCGTGATGGTATGCCCCCTTTATAGAGTTTTACATCTTTTATCGCATCAGGATTGAATACCGAAAAGAATCCAAATAAGTGTGAAGAATTGAAAATAGTGGCCTCATCCAATAAAATTAGGTTTTGATCGGCAGCCCCGCCACGAACATTGAATCCGGAAGCCCCTTCACCGGCATTGGTAACACCAGGTAGCAATAAGATAGACTTTATTACATCGGCCTCACCCAAGATAACAGGAATTTTCTTAATTGTGGCAACGGACATTGTATTAACACTCATTTGTGGTTTTCGAATCTCAAGTTTTTTACTGGTATCGGTTACAATTACCTCTTCCAATTGTTCAGCTTCTTCAATCATGAGAAAATTCATTTTACCGTTTTCTCTTAATATGATAGTTTGCGTTTGATCTTGAAATCCTAGATAACTAACCTGTATTTGGTATTCCCCTTCTGGCAGAGTTATGGAATAAAAGCCATATTCATTAGTGGTAGCACCGGTATTTAGTTCTGGAATGGCGATTGTAACACCAATCATCGTTTCATTACTTGATGCTTCAGCAACTGTTCCACTTAATGTGAATCTTTGTTGTGAAGAAACGTAAAATGAGCAAATAAGAAGAAAAAGAAGTAATAGGGAATTACGTTGGTTCATTAATGCGGTTTTGAGTAAATGTAAAAAGAATAGGCGCAGTTCTGTAATTCGTTAACATTAATTTTAGAACAAAAAAACCTCTACAAGAGGGCAGAGGTTTTTGATTTAGGAAGTTTCTTTGTTACATTCTTTCCAGAATACCATTTAGTGTCTTGCTCGGTCTCATTGCCTTCGCAGTGAGTTGGGCATCTGGCTTATAATAGCCTCCAATATCTTGAGGACTACCCTGTGCATTTTCAAGTTCATCAATAATTATTGACTCTTGTTCTTTTAAGTCAGAAGCAACCTTTGAGAAGATAGTCCTTAAATCCTGATCTTTGTTTTGGTTCGCAAGTGCTTCTGCCCAATACATGGCCAAGTAGAAGTGACTACCCCTTGTATCTAATTCGTGTACCTTACGTGAGGGTGATTTGTCATTCAATAAGAACTTTTCCGTGGCACTGTCCAAGGCATCACCCAAGAGCTGTGCTTTCGCATTATTATTTTTCTCTCCGAAGAATTCCAATGAAACACCCAAGGCCAAGAATTCCCCTAAAGAATCCCAACGTAAATGGCCTTCTTCCAAAAACTGTTCAACATGTTTGGGTGCTGAACCACCTGCTCCTGTTTCAAATAGCCCACCACCATTCATTAGGGGCACAATAGAAAGCATTTTGGCGCTTGTGCCAACTTCAAGTATAGGGAATAGATCAGTAAGATAATCACGTAGTACATTGCCTGATACCGATATGGTGTCTTTACCTTCCTTTATTCTTTTCAATGTGAATTTCGTTGCTTCAATCGGTGAAAGAATTTTAATATCCAGACCAGATGTATCATGGTTTGGTAAATAGGCATTCACTTTTTTTATCAGTTCAACATCATGCGCCCTTTCTTCATCTAACCAGAAAATAGCTGGAAGCTTTGAAGCTCGGGCTCTTGAAACTGCCAATTTTATCCAATCTTGAATGGGAGCGTCCTTAACTTGGCACATTCTCCAGATATCGCCTTTTTCAACAGTATGTTCAATCAAGGTTTCACCAGAATTAATATCAATAATTGATACTTTACCATCTGATTCTATTTCAAATGTTTTGTCATGTGAACCATATTCTTCAGCCTTTTGGGCCATTAATCCAACATTTGGCACCGTCCCCATTGTTGTTGGGTCAAAAGCCCCATTTTCCTTGCAGAAATCTATTGTGGCTGTATAAATCCCGGCATAACTGCTATCAGGAATAACCGCCATTGTATCTTGAGCTTCACCCGCTGCATTCCACATTTGACCAGAATTACGAATCATCGCAGGCATTGAAGCATCAATAATGATATCACTGGGAACATGTAGGTTGGTTATGCCCTTATCTGAATTGACCATAGCCAGTGCTGGACCGTTAACTATTGCGTTTTTTATATCTGTTTCAATCGCCGTTTTTTGCTCCGATGGAAGTTCTTCCAACTTGCCCAATAAATTTTCCAATCCATCATTGGCATTGACACCTAATTCCTCAAATACCGAATCGTACTTTGTAAAAACAGCCTTAAAGAAAACCTTTAGGGCATGACCAAAAATAATAGGGTCTGAAACTTTCATCATCGTTGCCTTCATATGCAATGAAAACAATACGCCGCTTTGTTTGGCTTCTTCAATCTGTTTGGTTAAAAAAGAAACCAATGCCTTTTTACTCATAACTGTTGCATCAATGATCTCACCATCTAAAAGAGGGATATCTTCTTTAAGAACCGTTGTGGATCCATCTTGGGACTTCATCTGAATCTTAACCGTTGTTGCAGTAGATAAGGTGACCGACTTTTCATTGGCTTTAAAATCGCCGTGATCCATAGTTACAACATGGGTTGCGGAATCTTTGCTCCATGCACCCATTGAATGTGGATTCTGCTTTGCATAATTCTTTACGGCCCTTGGAGCACGACGGTCCGAATTCCCTTCGCGCAAAATTGGGTTTACAGCACTCCCTTTAATCTTGTTGTACCTCGATGCAATATCACGTTCAGTATCATTTTGCGGGTCATCGGGAAAATCGGGTAGGGCATAGCCTTTCTTCTGTAATTCTTCTATCGCTTCATTCAACTGCGGTATTGAAGCACTGATATTGGGTAGTTTTATAATATTTGCCTCTGGCATCTTGGCCATATTCCCTAATACTTCCAAATCATTTTCCATTCGCTGGCCTTCTTTCAAAAAGTCAGGGAATGCAGCAATGATCCTTGCAGCCAATGAAATGTCTTTGGTTTCAATGGTAATTCCAGAAGTATTGGTGAATGCTTGTACAATAGGTAAAAAAGATTGAGTAGCTAGCGCCGGAGCTTCGTCCGTTTTGGTATAGAAAATTTTAGGCATCTATGTTAAGATATTTTGATTTAAGAGCTACAAATATACAATTTTATGGGCGCCCTTTTGCCTGTGTTTAATGCATTATCTGTAAAAGGAAAGTATGTTTTTTACGAAGGTGTAAATCTGTAAAAATCGAATGTTCTTAAAAAACAAAAGCCATATCATAGTACAAGTACATTTGATATGGCTTTTTAGAAATAGCCTGTAAAATATTTGTTTTGTAATTTCAACAAAACTGCAACCAATGATCGCTATTCACAATGCAATTTCCACGTTTTGAAATACGCTGTTGTTCTTAATTCTTCAACCAAGTAACTCCTTTGTATTTCTTCTCGTTGTTTTAATATTCCTATCTTAAATATAGAACCAAGGTTTTATATTTAACGTAAAATTACCCACATACTACTTATAAAAGCGACAGCCTTTTAGTAACATGCTCATCTTACTAATCCATATTGGTATGATTAGATCTTACCAAAACTTCTTAAAAAGACTAAACAACAATATAAAGAACGTAAACTCCATAATGATTTAATATTACATCCTGAGACGTTTTCCTTAAACCACAGAATAAATATAGGGTGAATTTCTTGAAACACAAAGAATTAATAATCAACATGTTATGAACTTATGTTGTTAACAATTGTTCATAAAAAAACATCCGTCTATTGACGGATGTTTTTATAATACTTTTGGTTGAACTACTAAGAACGAATCTCTTTGATTCTAGCTTTTTTACCAGTAAGCTCCCTAAAGTAGTATATTCTTGCTCTACGTACTTTACCTTTCTTATTTACCTCTATTTTTTGCAAAGCAGGCAAGTTGATAGGGAATATACGTTCCACACCTATAGTGCCAGACATTTTACGAATGGTAAAAGTCTCAGTACCTCCAGAGCCTCTTCTTTGGATTACGACACCTTTAAAGAACTGTGTACGTGTTTTTTCACCTTCCTTTATTTCATAATATACAGTGATTGTATCACCAGCTGAAAATTCTGGAAATTCTTTTTTTGAAATGAACTCGTTTTCTACGAAGTTGATTAATGATTCCATTACTTTGTTTTACAATTATGTTGAACTAACATTCACGATTATCGTCAGAGGTTAATTTAGCAGTGTGCAAAAATAGTTTATAATTTAGAACCAACAAGAAATTTATTTTGATTTTTTAACCTAATGTTCAGGATTTTTCATTTTAAGTATATCCAAATGCCCAATATACTCCGTAAAGTATAGACTTAATAACTATTACTCCGTAGCTCCTTTTTTAAGAAGATCAGGGCGAAGTGTTTTCGTTCGTTCATAGGCTTGGTTTTCGCGCCATTCCTCAATCTTAGGAAAATTTCCACTTAAAAGAACATCCGGGACTTTCATTCCTTTGTATTCTGAAGGTCTTGTAAATATGGGAGGTGCAAGTAAATTGTCTTGAAAAGTATCGGTAAGTGCCGAGGTTTCATTACTTAGTACCCCTGGAATTAGGCGTATGACTGAATCGCACAGAATTGCCGCAGCCAATTCCCCACCCGAAAGAACATAGTCACCAACAGATATTTCTTTAGTGATAAGGGCGTCTCTAACCCTTTGATCTACGCCTTTATAATGTCCACATAGAATTATGATGTTTCCTTTTAGCGAGATACTATTCGCTATTTGCTGATTTAATGTTTCACCATCCGGGGTCATATATATAACCTCATCATAATCCCGTTCAGACTTCAAGTACGAAATACATTTGTCAATGGGTTCAATCATCAATACCATACCAGCGCCTCCACCAAACTGATAATCATCTACTTGGTTATAGCTCAAATCTGTATAATCCCTTAAATTATGCATATGAACTTCGACCAAACCTTTTTCTATTGCCCTTTTTAAGATAGATGCCTCAAAAGGACTTTTAAGTAATTCAGGGAGTACGGTAATAATATCAATTCGCATTAGTGCTGTTGTTTCTAGATTATTGCGCGGACCAAAAGTAGTGAAAACAGTCTACGTCTTTTATCCAATTTAGCTTTTCGTAGAGTTTTTGTGCAGGATTGTGTTTCCCTGTTTCCAACGTAAGACCTTTGGCGTTGTTGGCAATACAAAATTCTTTGGCTTTGCTCAATAAAGCCTCACCAATTTGTTTTTTCCTGTAAGCTGCGCTAACATATAAATCGTTTAAGACATAAGAGTGTTGCATTGAAACTGAGGAAAACATGGGGTAAAGCTGGGTGAATCCCACAGGCTCACCTTTAAAATAAGCAAGAAAAATAATCGATTCATTTTTATTGAATCGATCAGTTAAAAACACCTTTGCACCATCTAAATCACTCTCTTGTTTATAGAATATGCGATATTGATCAAACAATGGGACTATCTCTTCTATGTTCTCTTTTGATGCTTTTATTACCCTTATCATGTAAATAGCAAAAAAAAAGCTCCAGATGGAGCTTTTAGTTATTTTGATTTTTTGTATTTGTTTATCTCATCTTGCAGTTGCCTACTTATCTTTTGTTCCCTTTCCAAAGCCCTACGTCGATGGTCTTCGTACTCAACTTCAACTTCAGACAATGCTGTTTTGGCTTCCTGTGTCAAAGTATTACTTCTTCGGAATTTGTAAACGAAAAGAAGAAACAGCAACAACAAGCCACTTATGATAGTCCAAAGGATAATGTTATAGGTGATTTTTGAGACCAGAATACCTAATAGCGACATACTATCTTTTTCTTCAGTCACCGCTGTCAAATTATTGGTCGTTTCAGCCAACTTTTTGTTCAATGAGGCGATAGTCGCTTCATGGCCCGAAATAGTGGCATTTAATTCAGCAGCTTTTTTATTGGTAGCATTAAGCGTATCCAAGACATTCTTCCGCAGTTTGTCAAGTGAAATAATGCGTACTACCTCATAGCGTTTGCCATCGGCCCTATAATTGCCCGATTTCTTGTAGATATACTCAAATTGGCTATTTATGCTGCCTTTGTCTAACGATAATTCCTCAGTGGTTGCTTCTTGGTCTTGTGCATTGTGTAGGTTAAATGCAAATAAAGCCAATACAATCAGTAATGTATTTAAACCTTTCATTGTATAAGGGTTCTTTGTTTTGTTCATGATTTAGAGGGGACTAAAGTAATTCAATAATATCAATTTAGAAAAAAAAACGGAAATAAGCTACTATTACTTATCAACGAATACGATATGTTTTAATGGTACGTTAAAATAGGCAATCCACTAATAATAAGTGAATCTACGAACCTTGGCAATATACTTTGCCAATCGTATTACTTGATGTGAATAGCCATATTCATTGTCATACCAAATATAAAGTATAATATTCTTACCATTATCTGCAACAATAGTTGCTTTACTATCATAGATAGCAGGGGCAGATGTGCCGATAATATCGGAGGATACCATTTCCTTGCTTAAAGAATATTTGATCTGTTCAACAAGGTCACCTTCCAATGCATACTTTTTTAGAATTGTATTTATGGCATCCAATGATGTCTTGGTTTTTATTTCCAAATTCAAAATTGCTAAAGACCCATTGGGTACCGGAACCCTAATAGCATTTGAAGTTAACTTACCTTGAAGCGCGGGAAGTGCTTTTGCAACAGCATTACCGGCACCGGTCTCGGTTATAACCATATTCAAAGCTGCAGCTCTACCGCGGCGATATTTGCTATGCATATTATCAACTAGATTCTGGTCATTGGTATAGGCATGAATGGTTTCTAAATGCCCTTTTTTAATTCCTAGCGAATCGTCAATTACCTTTAATACTGGTGTTATTGCATTCGTGGTACAGGATGCGGCCGAGAAGATGTGGGTATTATCGGGATTGTATTCCAAATGATTAACCCCATGAACAATATTTGGCACCTCTTTACCCGGAGCGGTCAACAAGACCTTGGATGTCCCCTTGGATTTTAGATGTCTGGACAATTGCTCTTGATCTCTGTAAGCTCCTGAATTATCTATAAGAAGCGCATCTTCAATTCCGTATTTTCTATAATCAATATCCTCTGGTTGGTTGGCACTTATTACGTGTACAGTGGTACCATTGATAATCAATGCGCTGTTTACTACATCAATATCCACAGTTCCCGAAAATCGTCCGTGTACAGAATCGGTACGCAACAAATTTGCTCTTTTTTCAAGGATTTCTTCATTGATTTCCCCTCGGGTCACAATTGCCCTTAGGCGTAGTTGGCTACCCTTACCTGTTTTAGCCATTAATTCTCGGGCCAAAAGCCTTCCTATTCTTCCAAAACCATAAAGAACAACATCTTTAGGTGTAATTTCCTTGGAATTTTTGGCATTTTTCAGTTTGCCGATTACAAAAGCCTTTATATCATTATAATTGTTCTCATCGGAATGGTATTCATAAGTTAATTTTCCAATATCCAATTTAGATGGCGGTAATTTTATATCATTTATGGCCCTAAGAATTTCAACGGAATCGAATATAGAAATAGGTTTTTGAACAAATTCACCTGCATATTCATGTAAGTGAATGATATCGCTAACATTTTTATCTATAATTTGATTCTTGAATAGCACAATTTCAATGGCCTTGTCATACCAAAGGTCGTTGGTTATTTTTATGAATTCGGTGGTTGCCTTTCTTCTATCGGCTTGGAATGCCAATTCTTTTTCGTAAGATTTAGTATGCCCCATTTATTAATCGTCGGTTTTGAAAGAGTACAAAAGTATATATTTCAAACGCATTAGTAGGCCTATTTAGTATTATAAAAAAACGCCCTTTTAAAGGGCGTTTCTAATTTTAAATAGGGTTTATTGAAATATAAGACGTTCACGCTCACCTTTTTCATTCAACATGGTAATACTAGTCTTTCCATATTTGGAAATTTGTCCAAATAATGTTTTGGCTTCTTGTATATTATTAATTACTTCATCATCGACAGAAAGCAATACTTTTCCATAAAGGCCATAATCCCTGTAGGTTTCTGGCACACCAACGATTTTAACCCCTTGTTTGGTTTTAAACCTTTTTTTATCCGCATCATTAAGATTTTTAACTTCTAGTCCCATTACAGGAACAACTAAAGTTTGACGTTCTTTTAAAACAACAGGAACAGTCCTTAGGTCGCCATCTCGCTCAATGACCAGTTCTATTGAATCTCCAGGTCTTTTTGTGGACACATAACCCGTTAGATCTGCGAACCGCTGTACTTTTATCTCATCCACCTTTTTAATAATATCACCTTCTTTTAGTTCAGCATCATAAGCTCCAGAATCTTCCCTTACTTTGGCAATATAAACCCCTTCAATCTCATTTAATCCATTTTCAAGAGCGTAAGGTGAATTCATTCTTGGAGGGTTTATACCTATATATCCCTTCAAAACATTGCCATACTCCATAATATCATCGATTACCTTTTTGGCAATATTACTTGGCACTGCGAATGAATAGCCTACATAAGAACCCGTTTGTGATGAAATGGCAGTATTTATACCAATTAAATCTCCATTTGTATTTACCAGCGCACCACCACTGTTGCCAGGATTGACCGCAGCATCGGTTTGGATAAAGGATTGGTCATTATTCATTAGCGCCCGAGCCTTGGCACTAACAATACCGGCTGTAACCGTTGAGGTTAAGTTAAAAGGATTCCCAACTGCTAAAACCCATTCACCAACCTTGATATTATCTGAATCACCAAAAGCCAAATAAGGCAATTGTTTTTTTGCATCAATCTTCAATAGCGCTATGTCTGAATTGGGGTCGGTACCAATCAATTCAGCCTCGTAAGTTTTATTGTTATTTAATGTCACCTGTAATTGACTTGCACCCTTTATTACGTGGTTATTCGTAACGATATGTCCGTCCGAAGAAATTATAACACCAGATCCAGAGCCAATTTGAGCCTTCTGGTTTCCTTCATAACCGTAAAAGTATTCCAATATAGTAGTGGGGCCTCTACTAATAGTAACATTTTTTACGTGCACCACTGCATTTACGGTTGTTTCGGCAGCAGATGTAAAGTCGACCTCGTTGATTCCAGACCCTTTGGCTGATGCCGTAGACAAACTGGTATTGATGATAGATGCTGAATTGTCATCGGTGACAATGGCATAGTTCGTCTTTTCGATAAAAAGTTTATAGGCACCCAAAGTTATGGCGCCTGCGAAAATTGCTATAAGCAATGAACTTCCTATTTTCTTCATAAATGAAATGTATTATTAAGTAAAACAATATTAATTGTAGTGTAAAGCTATAATATTTCGAGAAGCTTTATTTGCAGTTTAACTACTTTTTAACTGCTAAAAAAGCCTTAAAATTACCTTATCTTTGTTTCTTAAATTATTATATGTTGCTTACTTTTTATAAATATCAGGGCACTGGGAATGATTTTGTCATGATAGACAATCGTTCTAACACTTTTCCAAAGGAGCGTAAATCATTGATTGCCAAACTTTGTGATAGAAAATTTGGGGTAGGTGCAGATGGACTCATTTTACTCGAAAATGACGAATCTGTAGATTTTAAAATGGTGTATTTTAATTCGGATGGCAATCAAGGTTCAATGTGTGGTAATGGTGGGCGATGCTTGGTAGCTTTCGCCAAGTTTCTTGGTATAATTAACAAAGAGACCACATTCAATGCTGTTGATGGACTACATTCATCAATTATAGAGAATGATATGGTGGAGTTGAAAATGAATAGTGTAAATGAAATCCATGCCAAACCTAATGCCTACTACCTGAATACAGGGTCGCCACATCATGTTCAATTGGTTGAAGCGCTCGAGGATCTTAATGTTTATAAGGAAGGTGCAAAGTTGCGATATGGCCTCTATGGTGAAAAAGGAAGTAATATTAATTTTGTTGAACCACTTGATGAAGGTTCCTTTGCCGTCAGAACCTATGAGCGTGGCGTAGAAGATGAAACCCTCTCTTGCGGTACCGGAGTTACCGCGGTGGCAATTGCTATGCACAAGGCGAATAAAACTCAAGCAGAGACCGTAGATATTGAGACCAAAGGAGGTAAGTTGCAAGTCAAGTTTGTATATGATGCCAATGGATATAGTAATGTGAGCCTCATTGGACCGGCCAAACAGGTTTTTAAAGGAGAAATTGAATGGTAAATTTAAAGGGAGATCATATTTATTTAAGGGCCCTGGAACCCGAAGATTTGAATTTTCTCTATGAATTGGAGAACAATACTGCCATATGGGAAATCAGTGGAACCACTACGCCTTACTCCAAACACGTATTAAAACAATATTTGGATAATGCCCATCGGGATATTTATGATGTAAAGCAGTTGCGACTGTGTATATGCAAAGGGGAAAAAGTACTAGGCCTAATCGATTTGTTCGATTTTGACCCTCAGAATAAAAGGGCAGGGGTAGGGATAGTAATTTTGGAAGAAAAAGAACGAAATCAAGGAATTGGTAAAGAAGCTATTGAATTGCTCTGCGATTATGGTTTTACGACTTTAGGTCTTCGTCAATTGTTCGCCAATGTTATGGAAGATAATTCAGCCAGCCTATATTTGTTCAAAAAAATGGGATTTGAGGAAGTCGGTATTAAAAAAGACTGGATTTTTTCAAACGGAGAATTTAAAAATGAAGTTTTATTACAAAAGATAAAATCATAATGTACATAAAGAAAATATTATTATTGATTGTTGCTTTAGGTCTTATTGTAGGTGGCGTTTTCGCCTATAAGGTATATGATACCATTTTTTCTCCCAACACCATATTCAATAATGAAGAAGCTGTTGTTTTTATTCCAACCAATGCAACCATTAATGACGTAAAGGACTTATTGGTACCGTTATTAAAGGATCCAGCGTCCTTTGTTCAGGTTGCTGAGAGGAAAGGTTATACCAATAATGTGAAAGGTGGAAAGTATGCCATCCAGAAGGGAATGAATAATAATGACATTGTCAATTCCCTTCGAAGTAAAAATATTCCAGTAAAAGTGGCTTTTAACAATCAAGAAACCATAGCTGATTTGGCAGGAAGGATTTCATCACAAATTGAGCCTGATAGTGTGGACCTATTAAAGGTACTGACGGATGAGGCATTTTATTCTTCGAACGGATTTACCGACGCAACTCAAATCGCAATGTTCATACCCAATAGTTATGAGTTCTTCTGGAATACTACTGCTGAAAAATTCAGGACTAGAATGCTAAGCGAATATAACCGCTTTTGGAATGAGGAACGACGTACTAAGGCCAAGACGCTGGGGTTGACTCCCAATGAAGTTGTAACGTTGGCTTCCATTGTACATAAAGAAACAGCTAAAATTGATGAAAGACCACGGGTTGCAGGGGTTTATCTGAATAGATTAAAAAAGAACATGAAATTGCAAGCAGATCCCACCGTTATTTATGCCTTAAAAAAACATACGGGTGATTTTGAAACTGTCATAAAAAGGGTCTTATATAAAGATTTGGAATTGGATTCACCCTACAATACCTACAAATACGCTGGTATACCACCTGGGCCGATTACCATGCCCGATATTTCTGCCATAGAAGCTGTTTTGAACCCCGAAAAACATGATTACTATTACTTTGTTGCCAACGTAGAGAATTTCGGATATCATAAATTTGCCAAAAATCTCGCTCAGCATAACCGAAATAAAGCGCAATACGTCCGATGGATAAATAGCCAAAATATCAACAGATAGACTACTAATCGGAGTTTTAAGACGGGTTAACTAAAATCACTGATTTTTAACAAGGCCTTCTAATCCACATTTAATTGCAGCCATATCTTTGTAGTGTGAAATTTAAGCAAACCAATTTTTGGTGGTAAGTCTTAAGAAAATAGAGATATGAGAAGATGTATAGTCTTTTTTTGTTCTCTTATCATGATTTTGATCTTTGCAAGTTTTATTGGCCTAACCTCTAATCAGGAAGTGCCTAAAACTTTAAAAGTCAATGAACCTACGAAAGTTTTGTTTCCCAAAAACGAAACTGTTTTTGCTTCAACCAGAGTGGCAGCGCCCTTTTTGGGCAGTTCCTTTATTGGTTTCAAAGAGGCTTTGGCCTTTAAAGAATCCACAGGGAATTATTTTGTTACCAATACCTTGGGTTACCTAGGAAAGTACCAATTTGGTGTGGGTACCCTGAAATTAGTAGGCATTTCTAATACCGCCAATTTTTTGAATGACCCCATTTTACAGGAGAAGGCATTCGAAACCAATATTGCCCGCAATAAGTGGATTATGAGAAGAGATATTAAAAGGTTTGTCGGCAAAAGTATCAAAGGGGTGCAAATTACTGAATCTGGCATGTTGGCAGCTGCTCATTTAGCTGGTCCAGGAAATGTAATGAAGTATTTGCGTTCTTATGGTAAAATCATTACCAAAGATGCCTATGGAACATCGATAGACAAATACATCAAAAGATTCGCTGGTTACGATTTGTCAATAGTAGCCGCAAAGCGAAACCCAAAAATTTAAGATTATCT
>CBDUKE010000007.1:0-52189 GCA_965367725.1 uncultured Maribacter sp.
CTTTGCTACAGGCTTTGCTACAGGCTTTGCTACAGGCTTTGCTACAGGCTTTGCTTCAAGTTTTGCTACAGAAGGTTTGGCTACTAGCTTTTTTACAGGTGGTTTGGCTACTAGTTTTTTTACAGGCTTTGCAACAGGCTTGGCTACTTTCTTAGTTGTTATAGTTTTTTTAGTGCTCATATAGTTTATTTTCAATGATTAGATTAATTGTTTTTTCTTCTTTCCAATAGACATGCCGCCCATTGAAGTGGTAATCTTATGCCTGTCCAGCACTTTTTCCTTGAATACCCTAAGTCCCAGATCAGAACGGTAACCGTGTATTTCGCTTACATCTAACACCGTCATGAAATTGATAATTTCTTCACTCACCACTTGACCCGGAACTAACACTGGAAAACCTGGTGGATAAGGAATTACGAAGGTAGAAGCAACCAACTTTCTTCCAGTTCCCATAGTGGACAAACAGTCGTTTAAGGGAACATATTCATAATTTTCTTCATCGTAGGCCAAGAAATAGGCTTCCCGTAAATTCCCTCCGGGAACGCCAGGTACGGCCTGAAATGAATGATGGAAATAACTAAAATCCGGTAAAGGAGGAACTTCTTTGGTTAGTGAATGTATTCTTTTATCCCGAATTTCCCTTTCCTTGTTATTCAAGGCTTTGAATTCTTCATCCAATTCATCTGCAATTTTTAAAAGGGCATTGATAAGATAGGTAATGCTTCCTCTAGTGGTTCCAATATTAGTCATGAACAACACTGTGTTGCGAGAAGTCTTGTTGATCTGGATATTGAATTTATCCATTAAATATTTATTCTTAAAGGTGTCGCCATCAACCCCCGTTTTTCCAATATATAAGGTTATTTTAGTGGGGTCCAGAACGAATTCATCTTTCTCCCAAGCCTCATTCATTCGATTCCAACCTTCATGTTTGGTATAGTATTCCTTAAGTCCGGTTTGACGAAATTTATTTGGAATAAAATCTTTCACAGTCAAAACATCGAAGTACTTGCTCAATTGTGGCGTGTCATTCACCTTGGCTCTCAGTACCATAGCCATTTCAATACTCTTTTCAACCAATTCGAATCCTTCGAGTTGTACCTGTCTTCTTCCTACATCCAATGATGCCAACATTTGATAGTTCGGTGAAGTAGAAGTATGTGTCATGTAGGCTTCAAGAAACGTATTTTCCGTTTTTCTACGAAAATCCTCATCCCAAATATGAATCATGGAGCCTTGTCTAAAACTACTCAAAGTCTTATGGGTGCTTTGGGTGGCATAGACGCGTATTCGCACCTTATCAGGATCGGGTAATAATGATTGGTCTCCATTATTCAGTCCTTTTATATGCTCATTATACTGTTTTCTATAAGAGGTGCTGTTATACTTTTCGTAAAGTTTTTTCGCAGTGAACATGCCGGTGCGTTGCTTATAGTTATAAGCAAATCCCGCAAAGGCAAACCAAGCTTCATCCCATAAAAAAACCATATCGGGTTTAATCGCGAGGACTTCTTCCATAACACGCTCTACGTTATATACAAGACCGTCAAAAGTACAATTGGTTAAGAGTAACATCTTAACTATGTCTAGTCTTCCTGCTTCTTTTAATTGCAGTAATTTGGTTTTGATCTGTTCCAAAGGAACCGCTCCGTACATGGAGTATTCTTCAATGGGGTAGGAATCCAAATAAACGGGATAAGCACCTGCCAAGACTAATCCGTAATGATGTGACTTATGGCAATCCCTATCGATAAGTACAACATCCTGAGGTTTAACCAATGCCTGCATAACTATTTTATTGGCTGTTGATGTTCCATTGGTCACGAAATAGGTGTTTTGCGAACCATACGCATCGCGTGCCATCTCTTGGGCTTTTTTAATAGGACCCGTTGGTTGTAATAGGGAATCAAGCCCACCTGTTGTAGCGGATGTTTCAGCCAAAAACATATTGCGACCGTAAAAATCGCCAAAATCATTAATCCATCTTGATTTAAACACTGAATTTCCACGAGATATTGGCATGGCATGAAAGACCCCGGTTGGTTTTTGGCTATATTCTACCAAGGCGGAAAAGAAAGGCGTATTATAACGTTCTGCAATTCCGCGCATGATGGTCAGATGCATTTCCTGAATGTCTTCTGATTGATAAAATATTCGTCTGAAACCTTTAATAGTACTGTCTTTTAAGTGTCCTAACGAAGTATCTGTAACATAATACGTATCCAACTCGGGCCGGAACTGTTTAATCAACTCTCCTATAATAGGACCAAGATCGGTTTCAGGTTTGGATGAATAATCAAGTTTTGTTACTTCTTCGATATATGGTTTTATAAGTGGGGTGATCAGTTTTGAGTGATACGTAGGGGCATAACGTACCACGACTGCCTGAATATTATGATTGAAAAGCAAAGTGATCATCACGTCCTGAAAAGAGCGTTGTACGACAACCCCATAGGTGAACTTGTCGTTAGGTGTCCTAAGCGTTCTTAAACTATGCTTCAATTTATGCTCTTCTTCTATGGAAATATTGTCAATGAACAAAACCTCAAAATGGTTTTTCCTAATGGAATTATGTTGCTCATGTTCCTCGGCGGACGCCATACTCTGTTCCTCAATATCAATGAAGTCAGGATTGCTTTTATAACTGTCCCCTAAAAGTTGTCTTGTGGTTTCAGCTACCAAATGGGATAGGGAGGTATATTCATGGTCGGAAAAGGCTTTTTCTAGTTTTTGTAACCGCTCTTTTCCCGGGAATGCGAAAAAGCACTCCACGCCTTTCAGATCTTTTATTAACTCCTTGACTTTAAGTTTATGTGTTTTTTCATTTGTGGACCCCTTACGGCAACGGGTAAGTTCTGAGGTTTCAATTTTCAGTTTGTTCCAATAATCAACCCGTAACTGGCCGATGTTATAATAAGGTGCACTTTTTACTTTGTTTTGAATCACGTTTTAATTTTTTGAATGTAAGGCAAGTTTGTTTCCTTGGGAATCGATAAAAATGGCAAAATAGCCCTCATCATCGCCAATGAGGGTTTTCGGCATTACTATGCGCCCGCCTACCTCTTCTACTTTACTTAACACATTGTTGAGGTCTTTACCTCCGTTTAAATAGAGCAATGGGCCTGTATCAGATGGAATGGATCCAGGACCTGCAATTACCGCTCCGCCAATACCTGATGTAACTGGAAAAAAGGCCATAGCATTCACATCCGTAATATTTTGGGCCATATCAATCCCAAATATGTGGTTATAGAAATGCACCGCTTGTTGAAAATCGACCGCAGGTATTTCAAACCAACTGACATAATCTTTAATCACTGTACCTTTATTTCTTTTATTCTTAGAAATTCCGCCCATATTTTCTGTTTTAAATTATACCTTCTCCTTTGTAATGCGTGGGAGATACAGGATGCTCCATAGCATCTTCTTTTAATATTAATTCTGTTAATTTTTCCAGTCGGTTAGGTTTTATCAATGGGCCAAGGGAATCGAGATAGGGGTGCGGTGTTTCCGGTTGATATATGGTAAATTGACCTAAATGATCTCTAAAACTTTTCAGTGGCTGGCCTAGGCGCAATATGCCTAATTCACGGCTTCTTTTAACTCTTGCTATATTTAATTCAAGCGGTATGATTTCCTCAGTGCCTTCGGATTGATGTATAACAAGCCCGTCGGGCCCGCAAACTATGGATCGTCCAGTACCTCCAGTATCCAATCCATTGACATCAAAGAAGTAGCATTGGTTCACCGAAGCCATGGCCCTGACAATCGATAATTCAATATCGCGATCTATGGTGCCTGACATGGTGGGATGAAGAATAACTTCGGCTCCTAATGCCGCCAATGTTCTAATGGTTTCTGGGAACCACATGTCATAACATATAGATACTCCAAATCTTCCGACATCGGGTACATCGAATACACAAAAATCTGTTCCCGGTGTTACCCCTACCTCATATGGATAAAAAGGAAACATTTTACGATAACGCGTTACTATTTCCCCTTTGGGATTGATAACAGTTGCCGTATTATAGATCTTATCCCCACTTTTTTCGAATATCGAACCTGGAAGTAGCCAGATTCCATATTTTTTGGCCATGGCCTGCATTTCTGTTTCAAAATTATTTGGAATGGGTTGAGCCGTATGTGTCAATGGTCCATAAGCGCACAATTCACTGAACATGACCATTTCTATCCAAGGGTAAAGGGTCATGGTAATATCAATTTTCAGCTTCATCATTTCCACATTGGAAGCGACTGCCGACACTTTCATCTGTATACCTGCAATTGCGAATGGTCTCATAGTTATCTTTTTGTAGCTTTTTTAATTTCATTTTCTAAAATGGTCATTCCCTTGTCCAATTCTTGTTCGGTTATGACCAAAGGGGATAGTATTCTAATAATATTTTTGTGGGTTCCCGCGCTCAACATGATCAAGCCATTTTCCGAACATCCCTTCACAATTTTTGTACAGACCTCTGCATTGGGCTGTCTGGGATCGCCATTTTTGACAAACTCGATAGCGATCATAGCGCCGATTCCACGGACATCACCAATTTCGGGACATTCCTTCATCAAATTTTTCAATCGATTCATAATAGTTGCCCCCACTTCATTGGCCCGTTGGTTAAGATCAATCTCCTTCATATATTTGATGGTCGCCAAAGCCGCGGCGCAACAAACTGGACTTCCGATATACGTACCGCCAATAGAACCTGGAACGGCAGCATCCATGACTTCGGCACGTCCCACAACAGCCGCGATAGGAAGACCGGACCCCATGGATTTCGCATAGGTACTTATATCGGGCTGTACACCGTAATGTTGCCAGCTGGCCCAATGCCCTGTTCTACAGAAACCACTTTGCACTTCATCCATAATAAGCATGATACCATGCTCGTCACAAAATGCTCGGAGCCCTTCCAAATATTTTTGTGGTATGGCGTTAAATCCGCCTTCACCTTGTATGGGTTCCAAAATAATAGCCGCAACGCTTTTGATATCAACCAAATTAAGAGCGCTCTCGTGCAGTCGTTTGAGTTCATCCTTTACAAAAGTGGCTTCATCCCTTGTCCCTTTATAACGGTAAACGTTCGGGAAAGGAAGCCTATAAACTTCTGGAGCAAATGGCCCACAATCGTATTTGTAGCTTACCTTGCTGGTCAATGTCATTGCCATCATGGTTCGCCCATGATAGGCTCCAGTGTAACAAATAACAGCAGGTCGTTTCGTAGCTTGTCTTGCAATTTTTATGGCATTCTCCACAGCTTCTGCACCGGTGCTTACCAACATAGCCTTGGTTTTTTTCCCGTGAGGCAGAATTTTAGCCAATTCCTCACATAATTCGATGTAAGGTTCGTAGGTAACCACATTAAAACTGGTATGCAGATACTTTCCTGCCTGTTCCCTTATTGCTGCAACAACGGGTTCCGGGCAGTGTCCTGCGTTTACCACTCCAATTCCTCCAGCAAAATCGATAAGTTCCCGCCCATCGGCATCAATAATTATGGACCCTTTGGCGCTCTTAACCGTAGCGGTGTTAAATACGCCTACACCATTAGCTACGGAATCTTTTCTCCGGTTAAGGAGTTCTTGGGATTTAGTCAATTCTTCTATCATTTTATAATTTTCTGTTTTTTATAAGTTAAGATTAATAATATGGTTTACAGCTATTTACTTACATATTAAATAGTATTGTAAGCTTTAAAAGTAAAGTCATCCTTCACAAAAGCATCTTGCCTATGATTTTTCCTGAGAGGTCATAAAGGAGTTTAAGTGTATATAAACCGTTATTTAAATTCATCTCATATATGCTTCTATCAGGGGTTTGAACATGATAGATTTGTTGAAGCCCATTACTATTGTATTTTTCTTCCATAGTAAGTTGTAACTGTTCCGGAATTTTGTTTAAGGGTATTAATGTGACTGTTTCTAGCCATTTGCCCTCATTATTGAACAAAGCCGTACATTTTTTCTTTTTCAGGTTGAAATTAACGTGCCATTTAAAAGCATTGACCTGTTGCCATAAAATGTGCGTTGCCTTGGGGAATTTTGAATTAAACGAACGCAAAACCATTGAATTTACTATAGGTCTCTTGTTTCTGAACAAACGCTTTACTGATAATGACATATGCTTATTGAATTCTCTTTTCAACGTTAATATTCGATTTGATTCTACAGTTGCTATTCCAGCATTTTCAGCAAAGGTTGAATCATAAATATGAACCTTTATTTAAGTTAATTAACGAAAAGAATCTTTCGCTATGCAGGTATCTTTCGAGGATGGAGCTGACTTGAATTAACTAAGGCATCTAAAGTTAAGTCGTTATGCTTGCCAGAACAGCTACCTAGGTACCACATGGCATTAATTTTTTATAAAAAGTGAAGAAATAGTTATAATAAATATGGGAGGTGACTTTTCGAAAACTGATTATGGAACGTATTTTTACGCTGTACTCGATAAAAGTATTCCCAGCTTCTTAATATTGATTTTTTACGGCTTACCGAGATGACCCTGCAACGGTTCAATTTTTGGATAGAAAAGGATATAATTTACTGCAATTTGATTGATTTCTGTTCTTTTAGGATAATTTTTAGAGAGAGCCACTAATTTCAAAAATGCGCACAAACTATGCAGTGTGAAAAACAAAAAAGCCACCATATGCGTGAAGGCCTATGTTTTTGGGTGGAGAATACCGGAGTAACTGCGTTGCTCCCTTTTTCGCGCCCTACTGTAAATAGAAAAGCTACTGCTAACGCAGTCTCTTTGTTTCTATCGAAATGAAAAAATGGCTTTTCTCATTTCTCTATAAAAAAAAGCTGTACTATCTGTACAGCTTTTCTGCTTAATGTGGAGAATATCGGAGTAACTGCGTTGCTTCGGACCATCCCGCAGTCCTGCAAATGCAAAAATTTTATCCAATGCCTTTCGGCCTTTGCACTTAAAAATAAAAAAACCGCTCAAGCAAGCTCGGCGGTTTTGATTTTCTAAGCGCAGAAAATTTTTGCGCTTGATCGTGGAGAATACCGGAGTCGAACCGGTGACCTCTTGCCTGCCAGGCAAGCGCTCTAGCCAGCTGAGCTAATCCCCCAAATTAATATTCTTCTTGCGCCATCTTCTACCACTGGCTGATTTTAGATATTTTTCCCTTGTTCTAGCCTCATTCCTGGTTTTATATTCTTCCAAATGAACTACCCGCCATGGAATATAAGGTTTCGTACTTTTATTCTGTCTTTCATTATGCTCTTTAAGCCTTTTATCGACATTTTCTGAAAGGCCTACATAATGCTTGTCAAATCCGTCACTATATAAAACATATACAAAGAACATCTACTTCTTTAATTTGCAAATAGGCGCTCTAGATTGGCCAACTGAGCCCGCCCGAACGTTCCTTTTCGGTACGGGCGGGCTAATCCCCCGACTTTAGGACGTCAAAGGAAATACTTTTTGTTTTAGTATCAAAATACTATATTCGTTTTCTTTAATCTAACTTTGTATTATGACAGATTTAAAAGGTAAAGTGGCCTATATTACAGGTGGCTCAAAGGGAATAGGATTCGCAGTTGCCCAATCATTGCTCAATGCAGGGATGAAGGTAGCGATTAGTGGAAGAAATCTACAAACCGTGAAGGCTGCAGCACAGCAATTGGGCAGTGAAAATAGCGTTTTGGCAATTGCGTCAGATGTTACCAAGCATAAAGATGAAGAGAAGGCTGTAAAAGCCATATTAGACAAATGGGGTAAGTTGGATGTGGTTTTGGCCAATGCCGGGGTTGGGATTTTTGCGCCGATTGACGAAATGACGGAGGATCAGTGGCACAATATGATCAATACGAACTTAAATGGTGTTTTCCACACCTTAAAAGCGTCCGTAGCCGCCTTAAAGGAATCAAAAGGGTATTATATAACATTGGCCAGCCTTGCAGGCGCAAACTTTTTCGCAATGGGCGCTGGATATAATGCCACAAAATTTGGGGTTGTTGGTTTTACACAGGCGGCTATGCTAGATCTTCGCAAATATGACATTAAAGTTTCTACCATAATGCCGGGTTCCGTGGCGACACATTTCAATAACAATGAGCCATCGGAAAAGGATGCCTGGAAAATTCAACCGGAGGATATTGGGGAGTTGGTTTTGGACTTACTAAAGATGCACCCGCGTACCTTGCCCAGTAAAATAGAAGTTAGACCAAGCAGGCCGGACAAAAAGTAGGATCAAACCTCTTTTTCGATGAAGGGGATATCGGGATTACAGATTTCGAGAACAAGCCTTTTTAATTCCCTTGCGAATTCATTCAGGGTTTCATGTGTGATTGCTTTGTCTTTCTTTTTGTTTTCAATTGTGGCAAAACCCAACAGACCAGCTTTTAAATTTTTAAAGGAAATGATACCGGCCTCAATTTGATCGAATTTTTCTTTACTACCATACATTAGGGCATAACACAACAATTGAAATGCCTTACTATATTTATAATCCTCAGTAATCAAAGACCAATCGGATACTACGACCTGGTTAGCCATAACTTTCCCTGATTTATAGTCAATGATTCTAAGCACTCCGTCAATTTCATCTATACGATCTAATTTCCCCCTTAGTTTAACCGGAAATTTCAATTCAGGTATGTCCAGTTCTAGTTCCATTTTTTGCTCCAAAGCAAGAATTTTTATTTTATGCCGCTGGCTTTGAACGATTTCAAGATCAATATAATTCCCAACATATTTCTTGATTACGTTGAAGGCTATTAAATTTTTCCCGCGCAAAATACTTGAATCGCTATAGGACTTGGTGAAATGTATTTTTACCAAAGCATCAATTCCATTTTTTGCCTTTTTTAGATTATCCTTGTTCAAATAAGCACCGATCATTGGCTTATAAAGGTCTTCTAAGGTGTCATGTATAATTGTGCCAAATGTATTTGCAGCAACTGTTTCCTCAACTTCAAGTAAATCATTAATGCCCAAAAGATTTTGTTTGTAAAAATCTATCGGATTCCGAATATAATTACTCAAAGAAGAGGGGGAGAAACCTTTTAGGGCCTGCCCTTGAATGAGGGCCATTAGCGTGTCATCCTTCGTTATTAGGACTGCTTTGTTAGTTTTGACCTTGATCTCTGGGACGGCAATAATTTCAGTAATGTTTTCCTTGATGTTTTCATCAGTTAATAACTGGGTGATAAGACGACTGCGCTCGCCTCCTTCCAAGACGTCTGGTTCGGTATTGTAAATCAGGAAGATATTTTTTGCACGCTGTAATAAATGATAAAAATGGTACGTATAAACGGCATCTTTCTCCTTAAAAGTAGGAAGGCCAAAAGCTCTTTTTAAATCATAGGGGATAAATGAGTTATTTGACTTACCCGAGGGAATGATCCCTTCATTTACGGAGGTGATAATTACAGTTTCAAAATCAAGATTTCTGCTTTCCAACACGCCCATTAGTTGTAAACCTTCTAAAGGATCACCTTTAAAATCCAAGGTTTCCAAGGACAATAATTCTTTGAAAAGGGCCTGTAATGATTTTAAGTCATTGATAAAGTCATGTTTTTCCAATAATTCCTGAACTTGATTAAAAACCCCATAAAATCGATATAGTTCTTCCAAAGCCAGCTTGTTTCCAGAAGATTGAAGCTCAGTCTTCAGTAGCAAAATGAGTGCTATACAGCGTTCTATAAATACATTGGTTGTTGGCGATTGATCAAAGAACAGTTTGTTTAAATTTTGGGATTCAGTAGTATCATGTGATATGATCTCATTTTCTTCCAAAAAAGTGAGATTTTTATCTTTAATGGTACGAGCTAGTATTTCGGCTAGATTAACACTGCCTTTGTTTAAAAGTAATTGGGTATAAGAATTTGACAAGAAGGACAAAACGTTTTTATAATACCAACCATTGGCTTGTTTATTAATGTACAAATCAAACAACTGATTAAAGAAGCTTTCGAAGTTTGACTTATTCAAAGGGTAACCCATGGTAATATTTACCCTGTCAATTTTTGAAGGGATGGAATTAAGAAATGGATTGAGTAATGTTTCATCACTTAATACTACAGCGGTTTGTTTTAATTGATCACTATTTTCATCATTGATCTTTTTAAGAAGAGCGCCGACATACTTTACCTGTGATATATTTTTTGGAACCCCGATTACCTGTATCTTCTTTTTTTCCAAGAAAGAAGAACTTATTCCTTTAAGTGGATTTTCCTGAAGATAGGGCCATTTCTTCTTATGACTTCTAATAAAGTAACCTGCGTCATGAATGGGGTCATCTAGATAGTATTCATCTGCGTCCCAATAGATATCTGCATTTTTGGTTTTGAGTATGCTTTGTATGATGTTGCTTTCAGCAGTATTCAGCGCATTGAAACCTATAAATATATGGCGTTTGTCCTTGTTGGCTTCTAAATAAGATTCCAAATTTTCATAGGCCTTGCGATAAATAAGTCCTTGATGCCCAATGCCTTGTTTTAGTAATTTTTGATTGAAAGAAGTATAGAGTTCCTCTAGATTGTTCCAGAATTTAATATAGTCTTCAACCATCTTTGTTTTTTCGGCTGCCAAATACCAATGGTTGATTTCCTGGATGGCTGATAAATTTGAAAATAGTTTTCCAGTGTCGATAAGATAGCGATCGATCTCGTTAATATCCTGTAATAGGGTTTGTCCCCATTTCGAAAATTCCAAATAATTTTCCTGTTCATCTTTGGCTTGATCCAAATAAGCGTAATAAAGCTCGAAAAGTTGTTGGGTATTGGTGGCGGTGGAGAGCCCAGAGATAGTTCCCACGAACTCTTCAATGCTATAAATTTCAGGGGAGAAGATGGTCCTATCAGTAATATTGGCTATACTGTTTCTCAGAAAGGTGCCTGCTCTTTTGCTTGGGAGTACAAAAATAGTGTCTTCAAAAGACTCTTGTTCACTATGAATACTATTTACAATTTCATCAAGAAAACTACGCATGACCAAAAATAGAAAAAGCCCTGACAATACTGTCAGGGCTTTTAATTATAATTTGAATTTTATCTACTTATTTAACCAAGTTGATTTCAACTCTTCTGTTTTGTGTTCTACCAGATCTTGTATTATTAGTAGCTATTGGCTTAGCTTCTCCATAACCGATAGCGGTTAATCTGTCTGAACCAATTCCTTCTTTAATCAAGAAGTCTCTAACAGAGTTAGCACGCTTTTCAGATAATGATTGGTTCAATTTCTCGCTACCAACACTATCTGTATGCCCTTCAACTGTAAACTTAGCTGTTGGATACTCATTCAAGATTTTAATGATATCTACAAAGACAGATACAGTTTCAGTTTTCAATGTTGCTCTACCAGTATCGAACAAGATAGTTCTTGCATAGTCGTTCAATTGTTTTTGAACTTCTGCAGTTACCTCTGGGCAACCATTGTTAGCCACAGTTCCAGCAACGTCAGGACATTTATCATCTTTATCTAAAACGCCATCACCGTCTTTATCAGCCCATGGACATCCTTTGTTTTCAGCAGGACCTGCTTCATTTGGACATTCATCATCTTTATCAGCAACACCGTCACCATCAGCATCAGGACAACCAGCAAGTGCAGCTAAACCAGCTTCACTAGGACAAGCATCATCTTTATCAGCAACACCGTCACCGTCAGCATCAGGACAACCGTTCATTTCTTTAGAACCAGCTTCATTAGGACAAGCATCTTTGCTATCTTCAATGCCATCACCATCCGCATCAGGACAGCCATTGAAAGCTTCTAAGCCAGCAACTTCTGGACAAGCGTCATCTTTGTCATATATACCGTCACCATCAGTGTCAGTACCACCAAATTTAATGGCAAGGCCAGCTAAATGTTGCAAGTGTGTAACACCATAATCTTCAAAAGCATGCTTATACTGAGACTGTAAAGTAAGACCAAGGTTTTCTGAAAACCAGAAATTAACCCCAATACCACCATTTACTGTACCAGCTCCAATTTCATCAACCCAAGTGTAACCCCCACCTATTTCCAAGAAAGGATCAACAACTGTGTTTTTCAAGAAATTGTATTTGATTGTACCGTCAACAGCATAGTGTGAAAGATCATCAACAGCTGCATCACCGAATTTGCTTATTTTATTTAAAGAACCTCTAGCGCCAACAGAGAAACCATCACCTACTGCTTTAGATACACCAATGTAAGAAATAGAAGGAATAATGTTCCAGTGGTCATTCGCATTGAAGAATTCATTCCCAAAAGAACTTACATCACCAGTTGGATATACGTCTATGGCATTTACCCCAAAACTAACTTGCCAAGGGTTATTCTCGTCTTGCGCTTGTATGTTGTTATAACCTACAACCAGTAGGGCAACAACCAATAATTTGCTAAGATGTTTCATGTTCAAAATTTTAAGTTTAAGTGTTTATTAGCTGCAAATGTAAGTTGTTAAATATTATTAACAAAATCATATTCCTATTTTTTTTAACGTATTTCAAAGGTTAAAAACTGCATTTAAACGATTTTTAATTCTTTACCCACTTTTATAAATGCATCAATAGCCTTATTTAAATGCTCAACTTCATGGGCGGCCGAAAGCTGAACTCGAATTCTTGCCTTGCCCTTGGGAACTACAGGATAGAAAAATCCTATAACGTATATGCCTCTTTCCAATAACAAATTCGCCATTTGTTGTGATAATTTTGCATCGTATAACATTACGGGAACAATGGCGGAATCACCATCTATAATATCAAAACCGGCATCTTTCATTCCTTTTTTAAAATAGTTGGTATTGAATTGAAGCTTGTCCCTTAACGAAGTGTCCTTGCTTAACATATCAAAAACCTTAATTGAAGCTCCAACTATTGCCGGTGCCAATGAGTTTGAAAATAAATAGGGTCTTGAGCGTTGTCTTAGTATTTCAATAATCTCTTTTTTGCCAGTTGTATAACCACCCATTGCCCCACCCAAAGCCTTACCCAATGTGCCAGTAATAATATCTACACGGCCCATAACCCCTTTTTCTTCAAGAGTGCCTTTGCCATGCTTACCTATAAAACCGGCCGCATGGCATTCATCAACCATTACCATCGCATCATAGGTATCAGCTAAGTCACAGATTTTATCCAATGGGGCCAATAAGCCATCCATGGAAAAAACACCATCAGTAACAATGATCTTAAATCGAGCTTGGTCTTTTTGTGCCTGAATCAATTGCTTTTCCAAATCTGCCATATCGCTATTCGCATAGCGATAGCGCATCGCTTTGCAAAGACGAACGCCATCAATAATCGAAGCGTGGTTCAGTGAATCTGAAATAATCGCATCCTCTGGACCTAATAATGGCTCAAAGACGCCCCCGTTGGCATCAAATGCCGCAGCATACAATATGGTGTCCTCAGTGCCATAAAATGCTGCAATTTTTTGCTCAAGTTCTATATGGATGTCTTGGGTGCCACATATGAAACGAACTGAGGACATACCAAAACCATGGGTATCCATTGTGTCTTTCGCCGCTTGTATAACATCTGGGTGTGAGGAAAGCCCCAGATAATTATTGGCGCAGAAATTTATTACTTCTTCCCCAGTTGATATTTTTATTACAGCATCTTGTGGAGATGTGATTATACGTTCTTTTTTGAAAAGGCCGTCATTTTTAATGGAAGCTATTTCCGCAGTCAAATGTTCTTTGATTTTTCCGTACATATTATATAGTATTTAAACGTATTCGATTTTTATATCATTATTAATGTAGGTTATGATCTTTTTTTCTATTTCATAACCCATAGTTTCCAAAGCAGTTGCATAAGAATTCAATTGTTCAATATAAGCGGTGTTTTCCTTTCCTGTTTTATAATCTATGATTGTAGCTTTATTCCCAGTTATTACAATACGATCGGGGCGTAATATTTCTCCTTTTCCCGTAATGATTTCTTTTTCATTCTTGATTAAGACTCCCTTTTGAAAGTACTTTTCAAGGTCAGTATGGTTGATTAGCCGTTGTATTTTTGTCTTAAGATTGTCAACTTCCGTTTTATTGATTAATCCTTTTTGCTCTAAGTCGATAAAAACAGGGTCAATATCTCCTTTGGTTTCAATGAGTCCCATTATATGATGTATGAGATTGCCTTTTGATAATGCAGCTTCTTGATCGGTATCCCAAAGTAACCCGGCTTTTGTCAATATACTGAAATTTGGGTTTTCCTTATTGGTATATTGATATGGAATATCTTTTTCAATGGCGCTTTTCTTTTTAATTGAATTGTTGGGGTTCAAGCTGCCAAAAGTATAGCTTGGATTCGAATCGTTCCAAAGATTTTTTTCTTTCAAATAATGAATGAATAAATCTGAATAGTGGGTTTTTCTATTTGATTTAATCGAGGCATTGTCTTTTTGAGTGATAATATACAAGGCTCTTTCCGCCCTGGTCAGGGACACATATAATATATTGAATGCATCCAGCTCTAATTTGTGCTGTTCATTATCAAAAGCCATTGCAGCAGTTTCATTGTAATCGACAATCTCCTTTTTCTTACTGATAAGAACCTCCTCGAATTCGTTATACTGTGATTTGTCAACCGGCAACCACAATTTCGGGTCAATTTCTTTATAGATATTTGAATTGGCAAAAGGGAAAATGACAATAGGAAATTCCAATCCCTTTGATTTATGAATACTCATAATCTTAATCGCATTCATATTGTTTGGCGCAGCAATGCTGTGTTTATCCTTTTTCTTTTCCCAATAGGATAAGAATGTATGCACGCCTGCCCCTTCTTTTTGTTCGACCTCAAGCACCAGGTCCAATAAAAAAGTAAGATAGGCGTCAGAACCATCTATTAACTGAAATCGTTTAATGGCAAGCTCCATACCATCATAAACTGATTTTTGATTAAGCACGGATATATCGAAGTCGTATGTCTCTTTCAAGAATTTTTCCAGTTCCTTCAGATGAGTGCTAATCAATGAATGCTTGTTTTCTTGTTCGCCTGATAAAAAGTAAAGAATATTAAAACTGGCTTCCAGATTATCTTGATGATTATTGTAAAGCAAGAGATTAATCAAAAATTGCACCTTTTTATTATTTGATATCAATAAAGAATCGGGTGAAATAATAGGCACCTTCTTTTCGGACAAAAAATCCGCTAGTTTTATTCCATGTTTATTGTCGCGCACCAAAATGGCAATGTCATTATAGGAATACGCTTTCTGTAGAATAGATTGGATGGTGTTCAAAACTTCCTCACAATAAAGCAAATCCAAATCCTGGTCTTCCTCTATTTCCAAAAAAGTAAGTTGAACAAGGCCTTCCTTTTTTTTATTGGATTTTTGTCGATTGCCTTTTTCAAAGAGATCATGATATAATTGGTTGTTCAAAAGCGGACTTGTTATCGTAAAAAAGTCATTATTGAATTTTATAATTTCTTCATGACTTCTATAATTTGAGGGCAAGTCATAAGTTTTTGGGGAAATCACAAAAGGATTGGTGTTTTCGTTGATCAAGCTCAAAAACTGTTCGGCCTTGCCTCCGCGCCATCGATAAATGGCTTGTTTCGCATCGCCAACCAGGAACAAGGAACCAGTGTTGCCTTGGTTGTCTTCCCCTTCTAAGGCATTACTTATTAAAGGTACAAGGTTGTTCCATTGTAATTCTGAGGTGTCTTGAAATTCATCTATGAAGTAATGACGATATTTCTCTCCTAAACGTTCATAAATGAATGGCGCTGGTTGATTCCTTATTTCGTTTGAAATTATTGTATTGAATTCTGAAATTGAAAGTTGCCCTTTATCCTCTTGTATTTTTTTTACCTCTTTTTGTATGGCATTCAATACGGTTAGCGGCACTAAGTTTTTGTAAATGTTGATCAAGAATAGCATTTGATGGAATACCACTTCTATTTTCTTGAAAATAAGGATGAATTGAGGATGTAGACCATCTAATATTGCCTTTATATCTTCAGGACAGGATTTTGTGTAAAGAGGTTCAGTTTCAAAATTCTGTTTCCAGCCAGCACCAAAATCCAATCCAATATCCCCACTCTCAATCTTTATCATGAATTTTGGAAAGTACCCCGATTTGAAATCCGCTGTCACAAGTCCATTATCCTGAATTAACTTTAGGGCTTTTGAGGCATTTTCGACCAATTCAAGTTTGCAATCCTTAATATGTTTGGTGATTACTTTTTTTAATTCTTCAAAATCACTTAGATCCTTGTCCCTGATTAGTTTTAGGTGTTCCGCATTAGTTTCATTGAAAAGTAGTTTTCCAATCTTGTTCAAGTCAAAAGAAACATCCCAGCTTTTATCATCATTGATTTTTTCCAAGGCAAATTCCATCAAGACTTTGGTCATTGCTTTATCCCGTCCAACTTTTTCCAATAGTTTGTCAACCGCTTCACTCAACAATAGATCAGTATCAAGGACAACTTCAAAATTTTGAACTATTTTAAGGTCTTTAGCAAAGGTCCTGATGAGTCGATGGGTAAATTTATCAATGGTAGAAATGTCGAAGAACCCGTAGTTATGCAAAATTTCCTTGATTGTTCTCTTAGCTTTTTCCCGAAGTTTACTTAGGTCAAGATCCAATTCTGACATAAGGTCCACAAATAAAACAGAGGCCTTTTCAACCGTATCGGTAGTTGAAAATTCATGAAGACTTTTTAGAATCCTTTCTTTCATCTCATTGACCGCCTTATTGGTGAATGTGATAGCCAAAATTTGGCCGAATGAACCTGGTGTTGAGAGAACTATTTTGAGGTATTCCTTGGTGAGGGTATGGGTCTTTCCAGAACCTGCTGAAGCATTATATATTTTAAAAGGATAACCTGACACGTATTTTTATTTGCAAATTACATAATCTAAAGTTGTTCTTAACAAATTATTAGCTGAATATGTCTACTAAAAAATGTAAATTTGAAGAACATTTTTTCTAACATAAAAAATACAATTATGGCTTTTGAATTACCTAAATTACCATATGCATATGATGCATTGGAACCACATATTGATGCTAGAACCATGGAGATTCACCATACAAAACATCACAATGGATATACGAATAATCTTAATGCCGCAATTGCGGGAACAGCTTTGGAAAATAAATCTATCGAGGATATTTTGACTGGTTTGGACATGAAAAATGGAGCTGTTAGAAATAATGGCGGAGGTTTTTATAACCATGCTTTATTTTGGGAGATTATGTCTCCAAATGGAGGAGGCGAGCCTTCTGGCGAATTGGCTAAAGCTATAAATGATGCCTTTGGTTCGTTTGAGTCTTTTAAAGAAAAACTCAGTGTTGCCGCTGGCACTAGATTTGGTTCTGGATGGGCTTGGCTATGCGTTCATAAAGGGGGAAAAGTAGAAATTTGTTCTACGCCTAACCAAGACAATACCCTAATGCCAAATGTTGGTTGTGGCGGACACCCTATTTTAGGACTGGATGTTTGGGAACATGCTTATTACTTAAATTATCAAAATAGAAGACCTGATTATATAAAAGCATTTTTTAATGTAATCAATTGGAATAAAGTGGCAGCACTTTATGCTGCTAACAAATAGTTAACAAATAACTCTAAAAAAACCCCTTAAAAGCGAGCCTTTAAGGGGTTTTTGTGTTTTGAAATAGAAAAGGGTGGAGAAGTCTCCACCCTTTTCGTCCCAAATCTTACCATAAACTTAACCTACTTATGCTATGGCATGACTAAAATACTGGTATTGGGGGAAATAAAAAAGAAATTTTAACAAATTTTAGGATTACCCAGCGGCCATTAGATGGTTTATGACCATATAAAGTGAGGTTTGTATTGTTAAATAGTAGGTCTTGGAAATAAAATAGGCGGAGCATTGCTCCGCCTATTTTCCCCAAATCTTACCATGAACTTAACCTACTTATGCTATGGTCCTCCAAACATAGACCAAACAAACCCCTCAAAAAAAGGTTTTAGATGAACGTCCAGATCTATGGTTGAAATGCGCTTTGTAGTGTTTAGTATTACAATTGTTGTAAGAAGTGATTTGGGGTATTATCAAAAATAAAAAGGTGGAGCATTGCTCCACCTTTTTCCCCAAATCTTACCATGAACTTAACCTACTTATGCTATGGTCCTCCAAACATAGGGCATTATTTAAAACAGAAAAAAGGTTTTAGATGAAAGCCCATTAGCTTGGTTAAAGTGTAAACTATTCAAACAAATTTTAAATACAACGAAATTTATTCAGGGATTGTTGAAGAAGTAAAAATAAAAAAGGTGGAGAAGTCTCCACCTTTTTTGCCCCAAATCTTACCATGAACTTAACCTACTTATGCTATGGCAAGTCTAAAGTAGGTGGGCATACTTCCTTGTGGACTAAAAACCCGATAAAATGCGAATATTATCGATGAAATACATATTACTGTGCATTTCATCGATAAAAGAATTAATAGGCTCTTTCGTTCTTTCCTTCGAAAAAATTGATAAATGCCTTATTTACGACTCTATTCCCCCCTGGTGTAGGATAATTTCCGGTAAAGTACCAGTCACCTAAATTTTTTGGGCAGGCTTCATGTAGACTTTCAATGGTTTGGTAAATGATCTTGACCTCGGCCTTAATATCTTTAGGACTTAGAAGCTCACCAATTTTGGTGGAAATTTGGTCAGCCGTGAAGGGAGCATAGAAATCTTTGACATAGTTTATGACTTCATCATCATGGGAGTTAACTTGTTCCAAACATTTATAATAGATCTTTTCAACTTCATCCATGGAATCATGGTCTTCATGTAGCGACAAAGCAGCTCTAAAGGCGGCAAAGTCTTCCAATTTGGCCATATCGATGCCATAGCAATCAGGGTATCTGATTTGTGGGGCTGATGAAACAACTATAATTTTTTTTGGGGATAATCTATCCAATATTCTAAGAATACTCTTTTTAAGTGTCGTTCCCCGTACAATACTATCGTCGATGATAACCAAGTTATCGTCCTTGTCTACAGAGCCATAAGAAATATCATAGACATGGGCTACCAAATCGTCTCTACTGCTATCTTGGGTAATAAAGGTCCTAAGTTTGGCATCTTTTATGGCCACCTTTTCGATTCTAGGCCTTACCGCAAGAATATTGTGAAGTTCTTCACTTGTAATTTTGGTTCCTATAGAAAGAATTTGCTCTTCCTTCTTTTTATTCAAATAATTTTGGGCCTCTTTGACCAATCCAAAGAATGAGGTCTCCGCCGTATTTGGTATGTATGAAAAAACCGTCTTTTTAATATTGTGGTCAATGGCCTCCAAGATTTGGGGAAAAAGAAGCTTGCCCAATTCCTTACGTTCTTGATAAATTTCTTTGTCACTTCCCCTAGAAAAATAAATACGTTCAAAAGAACAGGCTTTTCTTTCTTTGGGTTCCAAAACTTGTTTTATAGCAGAGCTTCCATCTTTTTTTATGATAATAGCACATCCAGGATCAAGCTCTTTAACTTCTTCAAAAGGAACATTGAACACAGTTTGTATTGCTGGCCTTTCCGAAGCTACAACAACAATTTCGTCATCTTTATAGTAATAGGCAGGTCTTATTCCTGAAGGATCCCTCAGGACAAAAGCATCACCATGACCCAACATACCAGCCATAGCGTAACCACCATCAAAATTTTTAGCGGCTCTTCTTAGAATTTTCTTCAAATTTAATCGCTCAGCTATTAAAGGGGAAGTCTCTAATTTGTTAAACCCTTCCATTTTAATTTGTTCGTATAATTTGGCTACGGCATCATCTAAAAAATGTCCGATCTTTTCCATAACGGTGACGGTGTCTGCCATTTCCTTGGGATGCTGCCCAAGTTGCACCAGATTATCAAAAAGCTCGTCTACATTGGTCATATTGAAATTACCCGCAACGATTAAATTACGGTGCATCCAATTGTTTTGTCTTAGAAAAGGGTGTACGTTTTCGATACTGTTCTTTCCAAAAGTTCCATAACGAACATGGCCCAAAAGAACTTCGCCTATATAAGGAATGTTTTTTTTCTGGGCTGCAACATCATCCTTATATTCAGGATGCTCAACAAAAGCGGTATTGACCCGGTCATTGATTTGATCAAAAATATCTTGGATAGGTTGTTTCTGAATAGATCGTACCCTACTCATATAGCGTTCCCCAGGATTCATATCTAATTTGATACTTGCAAAACCTGCACCGTCCTGACCGCGATTGTGCTGCTTTTCCATCATGAGGTACATTTTGTTTACCCCATAAAATGCTGTGCCGTATTTCTCTTTATAATATTCCAGCGGTTTAAGTAAACGTATCACTGAAATTCCACATTCATGTTTAATCGCGTCGCTCATTGATTATATAAATTAAAAAAGCCCTGATAAAATAGTCAGGGCACGTCATTATTGTAATTCAATATCAAATTGGGTCAAAGCTTTGAATTGATGCAATCTCTTATTGACTTCGTCCCTATCCAATTCTTTCATTCTTTCGGTGCCAAAACGTTCAACACAAAATGATGCCAAGTTAGAACCATGTATAACCGCATTTTTTATGTTGTTGAAAGAGGTATTCCCAGTTGCTGCCAAATATCCTGCAAATCCACCAGCGAAGGTATCGCCTGCACCAGTTGGATCAAAAACTTCTTCCAAAGGTAGGGCGGGTGCAAAAAACACATTCTCATCATTGAACAAGAATGCCCCGTGTTCCCCTTTTTTTATCACCACATATTTTGGACCCATTTTGTGGATTTTAGCTGCGGCCTTTACCAGTGAATATTCATTGGTCAACTGCCTGGCCTCTTCATCATTTATAGTAATGATATCGGTATGTTTTATCACCTCGATCAATTCTGCCAAGGCATTGTCCATCCAAAAATTCATGGTATCCAAAATAATCAATTTTGGTCTTTTTTCCATTTGATTGATGACACTCATTTGTACGCTTGGGTGCAGGTTTCCTAACATGACCACATCAGCATCCTTGAAATTATTAGGTACTACCGGTTTGAAATCAGCAAGCGTATTCAGTTCGGTTACCAAAGTATCCCTAGAATTCAAATCATTGTGATATTTACCTTTCCAAAAAAAAGTCTTGCCACCTTTAACAACTTCCAAGGAAGAAGTATCAATATTCTTGTTTTTAAGTAGATCAATATATTCTTGGGGAAAATCATCACCAACTACAGAAACTATTGCCGATTGTACCTCAAATTGGGAAGCTGCCAAGCCAATAAAGGTCGCAGCACCGCCCAAAATCTTATCCGTTTTACCAAATGGTGTTTCAATAGCGTCAAAAGCGACTGTACCTACAATCAGTAATTTACCCATTAAATCAATATTTTGCTGCAAATATACAGTATTGAAATGCTAAAATCCATAGCTTAACTTCCCTTATTCCAAAAAAACGTAAGAGGTATTATTTTCTTCCAAAATCAGCAGGAATTTCCCCCCAAGCTTTAGTTTCCCATTTAACTATTGGTGTATTGTATGAATTGGTTTTCAACCATGACAAGGCACGACGAATCAAATCGAATAAGGCCTTATTCTTGGGAGTTTCCACCAGTTTGGTATTGCATGTCTTTTTACGTACCCAACTCATTGCTGTTCTAGAATCAGTATAAATGATACGATCACTTTTGTGCTGTTTTAGAAAAGCAAGTCCGTGTACTATGGCCAAAAATTCACCAATGTTATTGGTCCCTTCTTTAAAAGGGCCTTGTTTGAATAGCTTTTTGCCCGTTTTTGTATCAACTCCTTGATATTCCATAACCCCAGGGTTACCACTAGACGCGGCATCTACCGAGATGGAATGATGGTTTGGTTCTCCAATTATCAGAAGTTGCTCAGGTGATAAACTCGGCGAGGAATTCTTTTTGCCTTTATATTCCTCGTAGTTTGAGTTATATGCTTTCTTGGCGATTTCAAAGGTTGCAAAAGATTTGTACTGCGCTCCCTTGTAGCCGCTAATGGCAGCTTTACAATCGTCCCAAGTAGTATATACACCAGGCCTTTTGCCTTTCCAAACCACATAAAATTTTGCCTTTTTTGCCATTATTGGGCCAATAATATATGTTCAATTATCTTGGGAAAATGCTCGTATTCCAAAGCATGTACTTTGGCCGCAATGTCATCAATTTCATCTTCAGGAAGTATTTTGGTTTTGGCTTGATGAATAATACCGCCTTCGTCATAATTCTCGTTCACATAATGAATTGTTATCCCAGATTCACTATCAGAATTATCCTTAACCGCTTTGTGAACCTTATTGCCGTACATTCCTTTACCCCCATATTTAGGTAAGAGGGCAGGGTGTATATTGATTATCTTGTTTGGGAATGCCTTAATGATTTTCTCAGGAATTTTCCACAAAAATCCGGCAAGGACAATTAAATCTGGATTTATGCCTTTAAGGATGTCAAGAACGCAATCTGTTTCTTGAAATGCAATTCTGTTAAAACATAAAGAGCTGATATGCAATCTATTACATCGATCTAAAACTTTGGCATCCCTTTTGTTAGTTAACACACTGGCTATAGTAACGTTTGGCTTATCTCGAAAATACTGTACTATGTTTTCAACATTAGATCCAGAACCAGAAGCAAAAAGAACAATATTTTTCATTAAAAAGAAAAGCGTTACCGAAGAAGAATTATTTTGGGCTAAATTAATACTCTTGCGTTTAATTTTCTTAAATTACTAGACATTTTAACGACAAATGGTGTTATTAAACCAAAGTTTTTTATTTTTGCCATCAATTTAATTTTTTAAAACCAATATTATTATGTCAGACATTGCATCAAGAGTTAAGGCTATCATCGTTGATAAGTTAGGAGTTGATGAAAACGAAGTGGTAACAGAAGCTAGCTTTACTAATGACTTAGGGGCAGATTCACTGGATACTGTTGAGTTGATTATGGAATTCGAAAAAGAGTTCGATATTCAAATCCCTGATGATCAAGCTGAAAATATCGCAACAGTTGGCCAAGCCATAAGCTATATAGAAGAAGCGAAGTAATCATATGATTTCTTGAACACGTTAATAAATATCCATGCGGTAAACATGCTGCATGGATATTTTTATTTAATTTCACTAGGCTTATTAATATTAAATTGGTTAAATGCAATTAAAGAGAGTTGTGGTTACAGGATTAGGTGCATTAACACCTATCGGTAACAATATAGAGGAATATTGGGATGGTTTGGTCCATGGTAAAAGTGGGTCTGCACCCATTACTTATTTTGATACTGCGAAGTACAAAACCAAGTTCGCATGTGAATTGAAAAATTTCAACGCTGAAGATTTTTTTGATAGAAAGGAAGCCCGTAAACTAGACCGTTTTGCGCAGTATGCATTGGTTTCTTCTGATGAGGCCATACTTGATTCCAAATTAGATCTGGATGCGGTCGATAAATTTCGTGTTGGTGTAATTTGGGGTGCTGGAATCGGTGGTTTGGAGACCTTTCAAAACGAAGTGATCAACTTTGCAGAAGGCGATGGCACACCACGATTCAATCCTTTCTTTATACCTAAAATGATAGCGGACATCGCTCCAGCAAATATTTCAATCAAGCACGGCTTTATGGGCCCTAATTATACTACAGTATCTGCCTGTGCATCTGCTGCCAATGCGATGATCGATGCTCTTAACTATATTCGTTTGGGCCATTGTGATATCATTGTCACCGGCGGAAGCGAAGCTGCAGTAACCTTGGCAGGTATGGGAGGGTTCAATGCCATGCACGCACTTTCCACTAGAAATGAAAGTCCGGAAACTGCTTCTAGACCTTTTGATGCCACTAGGGATGGGTTTGTTCTTGGTGAAGGAGCGGGAGCTTTGATTCTAGAGGAATATGAACACGCAAAGGCAAGAGGCGCAAAAATATATGCAGAAGTTAAGGGTGGCGGAATGTCCAGTGATGCTTACCATATGACTGCACCACATCCTGATGGAATTGGCGTGGTGAAGGTTATGGAAAACTGCTTAAGGGATGCTGGAATTAAAATTGAAGAGGTTGATGCCATAAATACACACGGCACTGCAACATCACTTGGTGATGTTGCTGAATTGAAAGCAATTAGCCAAGTATTTGGTGATCATGCTCCAAACATCAACATAAATTCGACAAAATCAATGACTGGCCACTTATTGGGTGCTGCTGGTGCCATAGAGGCCATTGCATCTATTTTGTCCATGGAACATGGAATTGTGCCACCTACAATAAATCATACCACTGTTGATGAGAATATTGACCCTAAACTAAATTTAACGTTAAATAAAGCGCAAAAAAGAGAGGTAAATGTCGCCATGAGTAATACCTTTGGGTTTGGAGGACATAATGCCTGTGTAGTTTTTAAGAAAATCAGCTAATTAAACGATGAATTTCCCATCCAATATATTTAATTCCCATTCCAAACAGGATGGGGATTTTTTTTTGGGGATAACTAATATTCTGGGATTTAAACCTAAGAATATAAAGATTTTCAAGAAGGCCTTTCTGCATAGGTCGGCTAATAAAAAAGACAAAAAGGGCAATCCTATGAATTATGAGCGTCTTGAGTTTTTAGGGGATTCCATGTTAGGGACCATCATTTCAAGACATTTATATAATGAAGTGCCTGAGGGTGATGAAGGCTATCTTACCAAAATGCGATCTAAAATAGTAAGTAGGGAGCATTTAAATGAATTAGGTAAGGATTTGAACCTTATTAAGTTTGTTGAAAGTAGAATCCCGAAAACCCACTTTGGCGATAATATTCATGGTAACGTTTTTGAAGCTTTGGTAGGTGCTATTTATTTAGATCGCGGTTATAAATATTGTGAAAAATTCATTCATGATAGAGTAATAGTACCTTATGTAGATATTGAACAACTGGAAGGTAAAGTAATCAGTTATAAAAGTTTGGTCATTGAATGGTGCCAAAAGCAAAAGAAAACTTTTGATTACAATGTCTACGAAGATACAGGAAATGATACGCTCAAACATTTTGCAGTAAAATTATCCATAGGTAATATTGTAGTTGCCAAGGCACGGGCAACATCAAAAAAGAAGGCTGAGGAAAGGGCATCCAAACGCGCCTATTTCGCCTTACAGGATAAAATGGGCAAAGCATAATTTCAATAAAAAGCGTGACTATAACGTTATATTTTGTCTAAAAATACCTTTCCTCTTGGTAGCTTAGGCTGTATTCGTTATAAATCCTATATTTACGTTTTTGTACGCATATGGCAGCAGTACACAAAATTATCGGGGATTTTTACGAAGATTCCTTTACCCTTATAGCATTACATAGCAGTATTGAAGATTATGCTATCGTGTATGCCATAAACTTGGGTATCAAGTCCATATTCAAAAGGGCATCAAAAGATTTGGAATTATCGGAGCATAAGTCGTTTCCGTTTTTCGAGTGGCAAGATGATCTGCATGATCGATATTGGGCATTGATTGCCAATGAGAGTACAAAAAAAGAAAGCTTGGTAAGAGAAGGTCTTTTTAAGGATGAAACTTCATTTGTAAAACATCATCTAGTGCCCGAATATAAGGAAGTTGATTACTTTATCAAGATAGAGCATGATGATGATCTAGATATGGATAAACTTTTAAAAAGCTTGAATGCTTTACCAAAAATGGTCACTGCATATAGTATTGATGCAGATAAATTAAAATCAAAAAACAACTTAATTTTTTAAGTGATGCCAAATATAAAGAAGACGAAAATAGTTGCAACCTTAGGACCCGCTACGAGCGAAAGGGAAGTAATTATAGATATGATAAAGGCTGGTGTTGATGTCTTTAGAATTAATTTCTCACATGCTGATTATGAAGATGTTACAGAACGTGTGAAAATGATTCGTGAGGTCAATGAAGAGTTGGAGACCAATATTGCCATTTTAGGCGATTTACAAGGGCCAAAATTAAGAGTGGGAGTTATGGCCGGCGAGGTGGTTGTTGCACCTGGGGATGAAATTACTTTTGTCACTGGAGAGCCTTTCGAAGGCAATGCAGAAAGGGTGTATATGAACTATGGTGCCTTTCCTAAAGATGTAAATCCAGGGGAACGAATCTTGTTGGATGATGGAAAGTTAATGTTCGAAGTGGTTTCTACCAATAAAATAGATCAGGTAAAGGCGAAAGTCATTCAAGGTGGACCATTAAAATCAAAAAAAGGGGTGAATTTGCCCAACACGAATATTTCGTTACCGGCACTCACTGAGAAGGATATCCAAGATGCAATTTTTGCAATTTCATTGGATGTGGATTGGATTGCGCTCTCCTTTGTAAGGCATAGTCAAGATATTATTGATCTTCAAAATATAATCAAGGAACATTCCGAGTATAAAATCCCGATTATAGCTAAAATTGAAAAACCCGAAGCAGTTGACAATATAGATAAGATTGTTTCTTATTGCGACGGACTTATGGTTGCTCGTGGAGATTTAGGTGTTGAAGTGCCTGCCCATGAAGTTCCTTTAATTCAGAAGAAGCTGGTGTTACGAGCTAAAAAAGCCAGAATTCCAGTAATCATTGCTACCCAGATGATGGAGACTATGATAACAAGCCTTACGCCTACACGGGCCGAAGTTAATGATGTTGCAAATTCGGTAATGGATGGGGCAGATGCAGTTATGCTTTCGGGTGAAACCTCTGTGGGTAATTATCCGGTTCAAGTAATTGAAAAAATGGCGAGCATCCTTGAGAGTGTTGAGAATTCAGATTTGATCAATGTACCACAAGAACCACCACATATTAGAACAAATAGATATATCACAAAATCTGTGTGTTATCATGCTGCCATAATGGCCAATGAGATAAAGGCAAAGGCCATATCTACTTTGACCAATAGTGGTTATACGGCATTTCAAATATCGGCTTGGAGACCAAGTGCACATATTTTGGTGTTTACTTCCAATAAAAGAATTTTGACCCAATTGAATCTACTTTGGGGGGTAAAGGCTTTTTATTATGACAAGTATGTTTCTACGGATGAGACCATCGAAGATGTTAACGGTATTGCATGTAAGAAAGGCTTTTTGGAAGTGGGGGATATGTTGATCAGTTTGGCAGCTATGCCTATCAAGGATAAGGGAATGGTGAATACCCTAAGGGTAACCGAAATCGAGACCTGCACTTTTTAATAAAAGGGGTATTATAAATCAAATTTCAACTGAATGGAAACCGAGTCATGTTTAGGCTCGGTTTTCTTTTTTTCGGTATTCAAGTTGGCTAATGATATTCCCAACAGGCGGACTGAATTTTCCATTTTTTCCTGATATAGCAATTCTGTAGCGATTTCCAGAATAAGCGATTTGTCAGCCACGAAATACGGTAAGGTCTTACTGCGGGTCTGTAATGTAAAGTCGCTATACTTTATTTTTAAAGTGATGGTTTTACCAGCAATTTTAGATTTTTTCAAGCGTCTCTCAAGTTCATTGGCGATATGATCTAAACGTTCCATCATAAATATCTCGCTGCTTAAGTTTTCGCTAAAAGTACGTTCTGCTCCTACAGACTTTGGTATACGATGCGGCTTTACCTCACTATTGTGAATACCTCGAACAACATTATAATAATGGGAACCACTTTTACCAAAATGATTTTCAAGGAAATCAAGGGGTTTTGCCTTTAAATCCTTGCCCGTGAATATGCCCAACTTGTACATTTTCTCCGCTGTGACTTTGCCGACACCAAAAAACTTTCGAATTTCCAAATTTTCCAAAAAGTGTAATACTTCTTCCGGATTAACTGTTTTTTGGCCATTGGGTTTGTTAATATCGCTCGCAACCTTTGCTATGAATTTATTGATCGAAATGCCAGCTGAAGCCTTAAGTCCGACTTCATCTAAAATGCGCTGTCGAATTTCCTGGGCCAATAAAGTTGCGGAAGGATTTCCTTTTTTATTGATGGTGACGTCTAAATAGGCTTCATCCAAAGAAAGTGGTTCAACCAAATCAGTATATTCAAAAAATATACTACGTATTTTTTGGGATATTTCTTTATAACGCGCAAATCTAGGTTTTACAAAAGTAAGTTGCGGACAGTTTTTCCTTGCCAAATAGCCGCTCATTGCACTACGTACGCCATATTTGCGAGCCTCATAATTCGCGGCTGAAACAACACCCCTTATTTCATTGCCTCCGACCGCTAATGGCTTCCCTTGCAGTTTAGGATTATCGAGTTCTTCCACAGAAGCGTAGAAAGCATCCATGTCTACATGGATTATTTTTCGCAATAGAGAATCTTCGGGCATAAACAAATTTAAGTCATATCTTAGTTATATGAATACCCAACAGAAAACAGCGATATTATTAGGCGCTACCGGCCTAACAGGAAACTTGCTTTTACAGCTTTTGTTAGAAGATAATCGCTACAAAAAAATTAAACTGTTTTCCCGTTCGACCTCAGGAGTGGTTCATCCTAAAGTTGAAGAATATCTTGGTGACTTAATTCATTTAGAAACCTTCAAAAACGATTTTAAGGCAGATGATGTATTTTGTTGTATTGGAACAACAAAATCAAAAACTCCGGATAAAGAACTGTATAAAAAGATTGATTTTGGGATACCTACCAAGGCCGCTCAACTTTGTAAAGAGAATGGGATTGAGACTTTGATAATTATTTCTGCATTGGGTGCCAATTCAAAAAGCAATATTTTCTATAACCGGACAAAAGGGGAAATGGAGGATGCCGTATTACAACTTCAAATACCTAAAACCCATATTTTGCAGCCTTCCTTAATCGGAGGTAAGCGGGAGGAAAAGAGAATTGGGGAATGGATATTCAAACAATTGATGAAAGTGGCAAACTTGGTAATGGCAGGACCGCTGAAAAAGTACAAATCCATTCACCCCAAAGATATCGCCAAGGCTATGGTCTGGTTGGCAAATAATGATTTTAATGCGGTTAGGATACCATCGGATGAAATAAAAAGTTTATCCGGGAATCAATAAATCAAATAATGGATACTGAAACAAGTTCGGCCTAAATGATAGAAATAGAACGTAAATTTTTGGTTAAAAGCGATGCATATAAAGAAGAAGCGACCTCAATAAAAAGAATCGTACAGGGGTTTCTCAATACACATCCCAATAGAACTGTTCGCGTGCGTATAAAAGGGAACAATGGCTTTCTGACCATTAAAGGTATTTCCAATGAAGCGGGAACATCACGTTTTGAATGGGAACAAGAGATAGAAGTTTCAGAAGCAGAAGCTTTACTTAAAATCTGTGAAGAAACTATTATTGAAAAAAAGAGATATGAAATCCCGATAGGGCCCCATATGTTTGAAGTCGATGAGTTCCAGGGTGAAAATGAAGGATTGGTCATCGCCGAAATAGAACTTGAAAACGAAAATGACCCATTTGAACGTCCTATATGGCTCGGTGAGGAAGTGACTGGGCAACTCAAATATTACAATTCCCTACTGAGCAAAAAATCGTATACATCATGGAAAAAATAAAATTTATAAGCTTAGCTATTGTGCTATCGCTATTATTTTCCTGCAAGCCAGGGCAAAAAGAGGATGTTGAAGTGGTTGAGGTGGTGAAGGAAAAATCGATTAGGGAAATCAATGATGAGTTAGTTAGCAAAGGGTATAAAACTTTTGATTTTGTAGATGAAGCTACTAAAGACACGATGCTCATGCAACAATATTTTATTGCCTTTCTTAAAAGAGGGCCAAATCGTTCACAAAACAAAGCGGAAGCCGACAGTCTACAAGCATTGCATTTAGAGCATTTAGGGAGAATGTACAATGAAGGTTATGCTGATATATCAGGGCCCTTTGGGGATGATGGTGATATTCGCGGAATTACTATCTATAATACCCCAACACTTGAAATCGCTGACAGCCTTGCCAATATGGATCCCATGGTTAAGTCAGGAAGATTGGTTATTGAAATACATCCATGGTGGGCTGCCAAAGGGTTTCCTTTGCGGTAGCCTTATCCCAAGGGGGGCTTATAAAGTACTTTTGAATTGCTCTAAGAAACGAACATCGTTCTCGCTTAATAAACGAATGTCTGAAATTTGATGAAGTAAAAGCGCGATACGATCAATACCCATACCAAAAGCAAATCCGGAATATTCCCCAGAATCAATACCACAATTTTCCAGGACATTGGGATCTACCATCCCGCAACCCATAATCTCTAACCATCCCGTACCCTTGGTCATCTTATAATCGGTTTCAGTCTCTAAGCCCCAATACACATCGACTTCTGCACTGGGTTCGGTAAATGGAAAGTATGACGGTCTTAATCTGATCTTTGATTTCCCAAAAAGTTCTGTGGTAAAGAACTGTAAGGTTTGTTTTAGGTCGGCAAAAGACACATCCTTATCTATATAAAGACCCTCTACTTGATGGAAAAAACAATGTGAGCGCGCTGAAATAGCCTCGTTTCGATAAACCCTACCTGGCGAGATGGTCCGTATGGGCGGTTTGTTATTTTCCATATAACGTACTTGAACTGATGAGGTGTGGGTACGTAATAAAATATCAGGGTCGGTTTGAATAAAAAAGGTGTCCTGCATATCCCTGGCCGGATGATATTCTGGCAAGTTTAAAGCTGTGAAATTATGCCAATCGTCTTCAATCTCTGGTCCTTCTGAAACATTGAACCCTATTCTCGAGAAGATATCGATAATCTGGTTTTTGACGATTGAAATAGGATGTCTTGCGCCAAGGGCCATAGCCTCACCAGGCCGGGTTAAATCGCCATATTTGCCTGTTTCCTCAACTTTACTTTCAAGTGCTTCCTTGAGTAGATGTACCTTTTCAGTAGCGGCTAACTTTAGCTGATTAATGGTCTGGCCAAATTCCTTTTTCTGATCATTGGGAACACTTTTGAACTCAGCGAAAAACTCATTCAGCAGCCCTTTTTTACCTAAATATTTAATACGAAAAGTTTCAATCGCATCTTTGGAATCGGCTGTGAAATTTTCAACTTCTGAAATATGTTCCTTTATCTTATCGATCATGGTGCTAAACTAAGAGGACAAATTTAAAACTTTATACCAAGTATAGTGAAAATAGGACCAATAAAAACCGTGCATTTATAGAACACACGGTCTTTTTTGTTCTGAGTCTTCGATTAGTAGATATCCTTTACGTGTTGTTTTATCCAATCAGTACAATCATCAAAATTTTCAAAAATGTGTTCTTCTGGAATAAAGTCAGGAATTATATCAATTCGTTCCATCAAATATCTAGGCTGACTTTGCAAATCAACAAAGAGTACCGTAATATTGTTTTTGTTCAACTCTTGAAGCACATCCTCCATGGCATATAGACCAGATTGATCCATATATTGCATTCGATCCAATCGAATGATAGCGTATGATGCGGTCTTGGGAATTTGATTGGCCAAAGCTTGAAATTCACTGGTCGTTCCAAAAAATAAGGGTCCTTTAATGTGTTTAATGAATACTTCCTCCTTAAGTTCTTGGGGAAAATTGGCTTCATCGGTCCAGGCTTTTTCTTTAGCCAAAGACTTAACATCCGACTTTTCGGCAGTCAAATCACCTATTTTTTTCATGAACATCAAAGATGCGATAACCAGACCAATCCCTACAGAATAGACCAGGTTCCAAACCGAGGAGAGTACTAAAACGACTAGCATTACAACTACTTCCGAGCTCAGTTTCAATGGCCCCAGCTTTATATCTTTCGGTAGATTAGGAATAGCTTTAAGCCCCTTGTAATCCATCACGGCGATACCCACAGTAATAAGAATACCGGCTAATACCGCTGCAGGAATTTGGGATGCAACTGGCCCCATGGCGAGAAGAATAACCAACAACAACACTCCGGCAATCATACCGGATAGTCTTGTTTTGCCTCCAGAATTGATATTCACAACAGTTCGAATTGTTGCACCTGCTCCAGGCAACCCTCCAAAAATGGCCGCTATTGTATTTCCAATTCCCTGCCCTACCAGTTCCTTATCAGGGTTATGTTTGGTCTTGGTCATGTTATCGGCAACTACAGAGGTCAATAGGGAATCAATTGCTCCCAAAAGGGCCAGGGTCAAGGCCGTAAAAATGTAGGGCGATATGGCCCCGAATTTGAATGCTGTAAAAATTTCCAAGTTGGGCATAGGAAAACCTTCCGGAATTTTTTCAATGGTCCTATAATCAAGTCCAAAACCATAGGCAATTCCAGATACAACAAGTAAGGCCACTAAAGTGCTGGGAACAACAGTGGTAATGCGTTTAAACCCGTAGATGATAAAAATAGTGGCCAAGGCGAGACCAAGTTCCAACCAATTGATGTTTTTTAAGGCATTTGGTAAAACCTTTAAGGCACCGATAACCCCTGAGGCATCTTTCGCAGCCAATGTTCTAGCCTCCTGCAAAATTGTTGTTTCCGTTACCTCATTTGACCTTTCAATGGTTTCTTTAAAGTCTTCCAGTACCAAAATGCCCTCACCGGCTTCTTCCCTTAGAATATTTTCCAATATCAATTCCTCGGCCTGGGGTTTAAAAGGTGCTACCCAAGCATCATCTTCTTTGGGGTAATAGCCTAATGCGGGCAAAATCTGGGTGACAAGGATAATGACACCAATGGCGGTCATAAATCCCGATACCACAGGATACGGAATGTACCTGATGTATTTTCCAACGCCTATAAAGCCTAACCCAATTTGCATAAGCCCAGCCAAAAGAAATATAGTTAAAATAGCTGGGAGTGCTTTTTCCACACTACCGTCAAAGATGGCTATGACACCTGCTATGACTACCATACTTACAGCGGTCATTGGTGCGGTTGGGCCAGATATTTGCGTGTTGGTGCCGCCAAAAAGGGCAGCAAAAAAGCTTATAAAAATGGCGCCATAAAGTCCGGCACTTGGACCCAATCCAGAACTTACGCCAAATGCAAGTGCAAGTGGTAGTGCAACAATTCCTGCTGTGATACCCCCCATGAGGTCGCCTTTAAAATGAGTGAATAAGTTTTTCATATGTATTGAAGAATTTTATTGATATTATAATATTGCTAAACTGTAATAAACTTAATGTAAACCATTAACTGTTTTATGTGGAAAAAGACTCCATATTTTTAATTTAAGCTTTATCCTTTCTAAATTCAAGGTTGATGACCAAAGCGAATTGCAGATACCATTTTCCGAAATCGCTTAGCCGTTGGTGCATCATACCTGCTTGTAAACTCGTTGTTTACTTAATTGATAGCCCAAGGCACCATATAGCCTGTTACGATCAAAAAAATCTTTCTTTCCATTTAAAAAGACCTCATCATAAACTCCTGCAAACAAAGTGCCCTCCTCAATTTTTGGTTTGTTCAAGGGTACAAACAACATTAAACGGTAACGAAACCTATTTTTGAATTCATTCCTAATCCAACGCTGTTCCAATCGGTATCGATGCTCAAATTTAACCCTACCTATGGTATTGGTTAATATGAATTGTTGCCAAATACGATGTTCCTCAGATTCAGGAGCGGATTGTTCACTTTCAAATTCATGATTGGCAATATAGGCATATCCGCCTGAGACGAAAGCTTTTTCTGAAAAATGATAATTCAATCCGGTACGCAACAAAAATTGTTCAATATTGACAGGAGCAAGCGTATGGTTTCGATACTGCACTTCTGTATGAACACTGAACGTATTACTTATCTTATTAGTTCCGAAATACATCAGCCAGTTACCGGTCTCTTCTTGTTGTGCAAGAAGAGACAATGGTAAAACCAGCAGAAGCAGTAAGCTTTTTTTCTTTATTCGTAAGTTGTTCATGATTTAAAAAAACGTTACTTCACCAGATGAAATATCATACATAGCACCCACTATCAATATTTCCTTGTTTTTTTCCATTTCTGCTAAAATGGGACTGTTTTTGTGGATGTTTGCTATTGCCATAAGTACATTTTTTTCAGCAACTTTATCTACGAACTCAAGGTTACTCGAATTTCTAAGGCTTTTGTCAGTTGGTTCTTTTACCGCATCGACAGCAGGTTCAATTTTGTTGATCAGGGCAGTCAGATTCCCCATCCTTGCGTGGTCACAGGCTCCTTTTACGGCGCCACAACTGGTATGGCCCAATACTACAAGCAATTTCGTACCCGCCAATTTACAGGCGAACTCCATACTACCCAAGATATCTTCATTAATAAAGTTCCCTGCGATACGTACACTAAAGATATCTCCTAGGCCTTGGTCAAAAACCAACTCGGCAGATACTCTAGAATCTATACAACTAAGAATAGTAGCAAAGGGGAATTGCCCTTCACTAGTATCATTGACCTGTTCAAGTAGGTTTCTATGTGCCTTTAAATTGCTTTGGAACCTTTGATTACCTTCTTTCAAATATTGTAATGCCTTTTCTGGCGTCATTGTTGCCTGAGTTTCTTTTGTATGTGCTTTCATTATATTTTCTTTTTATTTAGGTCTGAGTTTAAAAAATTCTATTTATCTGATGGAATTTTCTATTGTTTCCATTTCTGAAATCAATTTGATCATAATATTTCCAAGCTTGGCTTTGTGTAAGAAGCCACCTTATATTTTGATGGTAACATTATCAATATAACGCCTTTTTCCCATATCCAGTTCAAGATAATTTTCTTCTGGTAATTTATCCAATTCCTTTAGCTAGTCGTTTTTAAATATTTGAACACCTAATAAAACATTTTAATCTCGTATTAGTTTCGAAGACCAGTAGGACAATTGAAAAAAATAAAAAAAATGGACTAAAAGATATATTCTGGAGGAGGTAAAAAGATGTCTATCGAATGTAAATAGTCACCTTCCAAGCAGGCGCTTGAAACAATGGATTTTTCTTTATAATTCGATGAGGTTGAGATATAATCACGATAATAGAAAAAATCTTTTTCTGAGATTTCCTTTTTTACTTCTTTATTATTCTCTTCTTCGGCAAAATCCATAATCAAGATCTTCTCCCCATTACCAACCAAAGTAATAATTGATGGGGCTAATATGGCAAAAGCCAGTATAAAAGACAATATGAGATGAAAAATGGATTTCATTGAACCTTTAAAATGAAGGTAAATATAATGGTATTACCTTTAACATCTGTTATGTAAAAACTAAAAATCCTTCAACAACTTTATACTTTCTGAAGTTACCCAACCGGTTTTGCCATCGACAATCTTGATTTTTTTCCATTCATTGAGTTCATCAAGAACATTTACCTTGGTTCCTTCATGCAAAACGAATATGGCCTCACTTCTTTTGTTGGGCTCAGCCTTTATTTGAACTTCACTATCGTAAACAATGGCAGGCTGATCGGTTTTAAAGTCTTTGTACTGTACAAATGCAAATATAACCGCCATAACAGAAGTGAAAAGCGAAACAATACTACCGATAAAGGCTATACGTTTTTTGGTGGCATATTTAAAATAGTAGAATGCAATGTAAAGTAGCACAAAGAGAAACATGAATATAACAGCTGTATAACTCCATTGATCAAAAGTCATTATCCCGGTAACAGCTTTATAAATTTTTGACAAACTTGTTTCCGGCATAATTTCAATGGCATCCAAGGTCATGTTTCGAGCATAGGAAAGGTTATTTTTTATTTCCTTATCGTTGGGAGAGAGCAAAAGTGCTTTCTCATAATTGTAAATGCTAGGCGCAATCTGATTTAATTTGTAATAGGCATTTCCAAGGTTAAAATAAAGTTCGGCAGAATGTTCATTATTATCCAAAATTTCTGAATAGTAATCAATGGCTTTTTGGTAGTCGCCATTATTGTAAGAATCTGTTGCCCTATTGAAGAGCGCCTCGTTTTGGGCATTTCCCAAGAAAGCGAGTAACATTACAATTGTGTATAGTAACTGTTTCATTGTCTATAATTGTTTATCAAGGTAGGAGATAACCTCACTTGCCTTATCATAGTCCTGTTGCATTTGCACTTCTGAAAATGGACTGTAACGAGCCATTTCACAATTTTTCAATAAGCTAACAAAGCCATCTTTCGTTGCCTCATCCACGTCTTTTTCTGTTAACAAAGTGGCTATTTTGTCCTTACTGAATTCTGAGGTCTCGATCTTCAATTTTGCTTTCAAATAATTATGCAATGCTTTCTCCAAAGCGACATAAAATGCATCTTTTTTACCTAAGGTCTTTTTGGCTTCTGATAAATATCTCCTAGCCAATTTATTGGCTCTTTTAATTTTATTGCCCGCAATATCACCAGCAATCGCTTCTCGCTTTTTCCGTAATACAACTGCTAGGGGTATAAGTAGTAATGGCAATAACCACCAGAGATAAAAATTCTTGGAACCGAAAAAATAGTTGGTTTCAATAGTTGTTAAATTAGGTCTTAGCTTAAGAAAGCTAAACTGATTTCCTGTAGTAACAACAGATTGTTTTGAGTTTCTTGCGGCGCTATTGGCAGCTTCAGAAGTATTCATTGGACCTTCGAGTACATTTATCAATATCTCTTCAGAATTGATTGTATTGTACTTTTCTGTGTTTGGATTAAAAAAGCTGAAGGCAATGCTGGGCATAGGGTATTTGCCCTTAAAGGTCGGAACGATAGTATAGCTGTCACTTACTTTTCCTCGCATACCAGACAAAGTGGTTCGAACGCTTTCATTGTGCTCTGGGTCGTAAACTTCCAATGAACTTGGTAATTCGGGTTTTGGCAATTGAAAAAGTTTTAAATTTCCTTCACCGCTAACTTCAACTATTGCTTGTAGTGATTCTGACGCATTCAAGCTTGTTTTTGTAGTAGAAACCGTAAAATCGAATTCGCCTACAGCACCTCCAAAATCCGCGGGCTTCCCAACGGCAGGTAAATTTTTCACATTGATCGATCGCTTACCTGCAGAAACCGTTTTGTTGGTCTGCGTATAAATTCTCCCTCCAAAAAAGTCACGCTTGTTCGTTGGCACATCTACTGTTACATCGAGTGAAAGAGGTTCAATCTCCAATTTGCCTGATTTTTGGGGGTAGAGCACTACCCGTTTTAAAATCACATAGCGATAAGCTTTTCCATTATAGGTGCCATTTTCCGGGGTCAATCTTTGAACTGGAATATCTTGGCTCCAAAAGTTATTGTATTTGGGAATATCCAATTGACGATAATTTGAAACATTGATTGAAGGACTGACATAAAGTTTGTATACTATAGTAATCTCTTCATTTAGATAAGGGTTCGATTTTGAAACCTCAGCAACCAAATGCAGATTCTCGTCTGCAATATCATCTACGGTCATTTGACCATTGGGCTTCTCTACTGCAGCTGTTACTTCGACTTTTTTAGCCAATGACTTGTAGGTTTTTCCGCCAATCACAATCGAAGCTTGTTTTATATTGAAGGTGCCGCGAGCAGTAGGTGCGAGTGTGTAGGAATAGGTTTTGGAATAAGAACGCACCCCATTGACCCATGATGAACTTATGGCTTGGGAGGGGCCCATAAGGACTCGGAATCCTGTAAAATCAGGTGGACTGAAATCGTCACCATCTTTGTTCATGGTAAATTCAACACGTAACCTTTCGTTGATTCCCAGCTTTTCTTTACTGAGGTTCATTTCAAAAGTAACGTCATCATCTTGTGCATTCATAACAAATGCCATGAACAACAATGGAAGCAACGATATGAAATATTTAAAACTCATTTTATTTACCAATCCTTTTCATTTTTAACTTTGGCACCTTTTACTTTTTTGGCGTCTATTTTCTCCTGTACCTTTTTCTCTTCATTCTGCATGGCCTCTAACAGATTTTGGATCTGCTGTTTAGACAATTTATTGGGTCTTGGCTGTTCTTTTTGTTCTTGGGGTTTGTCTCCTTGTTCAGGTTGCTTTTTTTCCTCTTCTTTTTTATCGCCCTCACCTTCTTTATTATCCTCTTTCTTTTCGTCGCCTTTATCCCCTTCGTCACCCTCGTCTTTCTTATCACTTTCGTCCTGATCTTTCTTATCTTCCTTGTTGTCCCCTTCGTTCTTTTGATCTTGGTCCTTTTTATCTTCCTGATCTTTGTTATCTTCGTTTTTGTCTTGTTCTTCCTGTTCTTTTTTTAGAAGTTCTTTGGCAAGTGCTAAATTGTAACGGGTTTCTTCATCTTTGGGATTGTTCCTTAAGGCCTCTTTATAAGCCTCAACGGCTTTTTCATATTGTTTTTGTTTCATGAACACATTACCCATATTATGATATGCTTTGTGTTTGTCAGGTTTTTCATTGGCCAATTCGCCTGCCTGCTTAAAACGCCCGAAAGCCTCACTATAAGTTTCTTTATTGTAATAGGCATTCCCCAAATTATAGGGTGCAGCATTATTGTCCCCACTTTTTGAAATCGCCTTACGATAATCTACCTCGGCTGATACAAAGTCATTCTCTGACAATGACTTATTACCTTCCCATGTAAGGTTGGTAGATTCGTTTAATGCTTTTTCCTTCAGTTTGTCTTCTTCCTTCTCTTGAGCAAAGGAGGTGAAACCAATTAATAGTAATAAAAATAAATACTTGTTCATCTTATGCTGCTTCTCTATTTTTCTCATTGAAAAGGTTCAACTTTTTAAGCCATTTGGTCTTTTTATCCAATATAAAAACGTCTAAAAATAGAAATAAAAGTCCCACTCCTAAAAACCATTGGAACTGATCTTTATACTCCGCGAATTGCTTGGCTTCAAACTCGGTCTTATCCATTTGAATCAAGAGCTCCTTTATTTGCTCCACGGCGTCACCAGTATTTGTTCCATCTATATATTCTCCATTACCCTCACTGGCTATGTCCTGTAGCACAACTTCATTGAGCTTGGTTATTACAACCTCACCCTGTCTATCTTTTTTAAGGCTTTCTACAACTCCGTTTCTTTTAATCGGGATTGGGGCGCCTTTACTTTTACCAACTCCAATTGTAAAGATTTGTATTCCGGCTTCAACCGCATCCTCGACTGCTTTTAATGTTGTGCCCTCAGAGTGATCTTCGCCATCCGAAATAATGAACAAAACCCTATTGGTTTGTTCCTCATCATCGTAATAGGTCGTTGCCAATTCTATGGCTTCGTTTATAGCCGTACCCTGTGATGTGAGCATATCGGTATTCATATTTTGCAGGAACATTTTGGCAGCCCCATAATCTGTTGTAATCGGCAGTTGTGGGAAAGCCTGACCAGCATAGGCGATAATCCCGATGCGGTCACTTGCAAGCTGATTGATTATTTCGGAAACCAATCGTTTCGCTTTTTCCAATCGATTAGGTGCTATATCCTCTGCCAACATACTTTTTGATACATCCACAGCAAAAACGATATCAACACCCTCACGTTTTACAGTTTCCAATTTTGTACCAATCTTGGGATTTACCAATCCTAAGATCAAAAATGTAATTCCCAATAGGAAGAACATCAATTTTAAGCTTGATTTAAAACTTGACCTGTTAGGGGTCAGCCTTTTTAACAGCGACAAATCAGCGAATTTTTTCCGCGTACGTTTCTTCCAAATTTGGAGCAATACGAACAGTATTATTATCACCGGAATGATGAACAGCAGATAGAAATATATTTTTTCGTCTAATTGAATCATAATCTATATAAAACTTCTGAATAAGGTGTTTCGGAATACCCATTCCAACAGCAATAAAGCTCCTGCCAACAATACCCAAGGGCGAAATTTTTCTTCGTATTTATAGTATTTGAATTCCTCTATTTCAGTCTTTTCCAACTTATTGATCTCATCATAAATAGCCTCCAATTTTTCATTATCGGTAGCCCTAAAATATTTGCCACCGGTGGCATCGGCTATTTCTTGAAGCAATTTCTCATCAATCTCAACTTGGCGCATTCCGTACCTAAAGGAGCCATCGGCATTATAAGCGATGGGTGATAGTGCATTGCCGTTGGTGCCCAGACCAATTGTGTACGCTTTTATGCCGTATTCCACTGCCAAATCAGCGGCAGTTTGTGGCTCTATAAAACCCGAATTATTCACACCATCTGTCAATAGGATAATGATTTTGCTTATTGCCTTACTTTCCTTTAATCGGTTCACCGAAGTTGCCAATCCCATCCCAATTGCAGTGCCATCATTCAATTGACCGTAGGTTATTTCGCGGAGTGAATTCAGAACAATAGCTTTGTCACTGGTAATTGGGGTTTTGGTAAAAGCTTCACCGGCATAGGCCACAAGCCCTATTCTGTCATTGGGTCTTTGCCGAATAAAATCGGCTGCGACTTCTTTCAAGGCTGAAAGGCGATTGGGTTTTAAGTCTCTCGCAAGCATACTCGATGAAACATCAATAGCCATAACTATATCGATACCCTTTGTGGTTTTTGTTCTGGTGGATATATCCTCGGTCTGTGGTCGAGCCATGGCAACAATGATGGCAGCCAAGGCCAATACTCTTAAAATGTATAACAGCGGTCTTAATTTGGGAAGAATGCTGGCCGATGAAAACCCTTTTATGCTCGATATTTTTAGTGATGCCGATTGTTCGTTTCGTTTAAAAAAATACCATAAGATGGCCAGAGGAAGCAATAAAAGCAACCAAAAGAACTCTGGATTGGCAAATGATATATTCTCTAACATTTATACTTCTGTTTTTACTTCAATCGTAGTTAAAACCCTATCAATAATTTCCTGTGCATATTCGTCCCCATCTTGCCAGGTCAATAATACTTGTTGCTGAAATCCTTTTCCACCGAAGCTAAGAATCACATACTTTCCTTTGACCAATTCTTCGGTTTCAGGCACTTTGAATTTTCCGCTACCATAGGTTTTTAACCCTTTAACTCCTGTCACTGTAACAAATTCTTCTTGTTTTGTAATGATGTTTTTCGCCCCTTTATCCTCAAAATTTTTCAGCAGCTGTTCTATGGTCTTTTCAAATTCAGGTTCGGCAGGTTGGGTAAAAGTCGTTGAAGTTGTTGCCAAGGTGAGGAGTGCTTTATCATCCCTGAACATAAAGGATTGCAGCTCTTTAATAGTTGCTTTGGCCTCAGCGGGAATTTTAATCTCTTGACGCACCAATACTTCTGGAGTCTCCAGGCTAATAGGCGGATAACCATAAGAACTTGCCACCCATTCGCTATCCAAAAGTTTTTTGGTTGGGTGTCCTGTTGCAGTATCCCAAACCTTGGTAGCACCGTAATAACTTACGAAAGCAATGGCCGAAATCAATAAAATAGCAACCACTGAAGCTCCGGCAATCATCCATTTTTTACGTTGCTGTTTTAGGGCCAATTTTTCTTGGTATTCTTCTTGGGCCATTAGTTCTTCCAAAGTTGGCTCAGGAATGGCCTCATGGGTCTTGACCACAATTTGCTCCACCGCTTTTCTATCTTGCTTGGCTACATTTGTCGGGGGCTTCGATTTTGCAAACTTTACTAAGTCGGCGGTTTGTAAAATACTTTTGAATTGTTTTATGGTGTCATTGTCCAGTTCAAGTTCTCCGGCATCCTTCAACATTTCCAACTTGGTGATCAACTCATCAGTTGTACTCTCCAAGGCCGAAACATTGACATCTTCCTCAAGATAGGAGCGAACAATATCCGTAAGTTCAGAATAATATTGTTTGTATTCGTCCTGGATAAGGTATTTGGAATTATCCAATTTTTTCAATTCCAAAAGTGCACGGTCATACGGCGGTAAAAGTGCTTCTTGCTCTTTCTCAGTCAGCTGTTTTTTGCGCAGTATAAACCAATAAACCAAAGCACCAATAACTGCCAATATCGCAAGAATGCCTAAGATGATTTTCCATAAATTAGAATTGCTTTTTTCAACCTGGATCAAGGGTTTAATATCAAACATCTGTTGGGCGAGTGTATCAACAGCTACAGTGGCCACATCTATTTGTAAAGAATCGGTAAAGAAACCTTTTCCATTTATTTCTATACGTTGTGCAGGTAATTTATAGGAACCTGAATCAAATTGGGTTAGGGCATAGGTCTTTAATAAGGTAATCCTATCCTTTTTTCTTGTGGTATCAGTAGCATAGGCTTCAACAGTTTCTAGTGGGGAAAAGGTTTGACCTTCAGGGAAAATTACCATATCCGTGGAATCTACCTCAACAATCACTTTAAATGTAAGTTGATCCCCTATTTTAATGAAAGTGGTATCTACTTCTGATGATATTTTTGGTGTAGTTTGGGCAGACCCATTGTATGAAAAGAAAAATAAGCATACGAAAATGCAGCGCAATACTATTGCGCCAAAACCCCTAATTCGTAACCCGTAACCCTTAACCCACATTACCCTCTTCTTTTAAAATACCCTAAAAGTTTCTTGACATAACTCTCATCGACCCTACAACTTAGTACACCACAACCTGATTTTGTAAAAGTCTCCTGAAAGTATTTTACCCTTTCTCTATGGTGTTCACCATAGGCCATGCGCACCTTTTTTGATTGGGTGTTGATTAATTGCAATGTTCCGCTTTCAGCATCCTGCATTTGCACCATTCCTAAATTAGGAATGCTTTCCTCTCGCTCATCATAAACGCGAATACCTGTTACATCATGTTTATTCCCCGTGATCTTGAGTGTACGTTCATAGTCCTCAGCAATAAAATCAGATAGCACAAATACAATGGCTTTTTTCTTCATTACGTTGGTCAAATATTTCAACGCCTCAGCAATATCTGTTTTGTTGCTCTTGGGTTTAAACTCAAGCAGTTCCCGTATGATTCTTAGTACATGGGTTTTTCCTTTTTTAGGTGGAATAAATAGCTCCACTTCATCAGAGAATAATATGAGACCTGCCTTATCATTGTTCTGCAAGGCTGAAAAAGCCAATGTGGCCGATATTTCTGTGATTATTCCTTTTTTAAATTGATTGGTCGTTCCAAAAAGTCCAGAGCCACTCACATCTACCATCAACATCATGGTAAGCTCCCTTTCCTCTTCGAATACCTTTACGTAAGGTTCGTTATATCTTGCCGTTACATTCCAATCAATACTACGAACATCGTCTCCAAATTGATACTGGCGTACCTCACTGAATGTCATACCTCGTCCTTTGAAGGTGGAATGGTATTCCCCTCCAAAAATATGATCGGAAAGACGACGTGTCTTAATCTCGATCTTTCGAACTTTTTTTAGTAATTCTTTGGTATCCATCTTTTTTAGTAAACAGTAATGAGTATCTAATTAATAGCCAATGTTCGATAGAACTAAACTGGCAACTGCTCTCTGTTGACTGTTTTATGGCACTTCAACCTCATTAACAATTTTGTTGATGATTTCCTCAGAAGTAATATTCTCCGCTTCCGCTTCATAAGTTATGCCTATTCTATGTCTAAGTACATCATGCACAACTGCTCTCACATCCTCTGGGACCACATACCCCCTTCGTTTTATAAAAGCATAACATTTGGCAGCATTACCTAGATTAATACTACCACGTGGTGAAGCTCCAAAGCTAATGAGGGGTTTTAGGTTTTCTAGGTTATATTTTTCAGGATAACGCGTTGCGAAAACGATATCCAATATGTATTTCTCGATTTTCTCATCCATATAAACCTCTCTTACTGCCTTTTGGGCACTTAAGATCTGCTTGATGGAAACCACAGGTTTTACCTCGTCATATTGATCTAGAAGATTCTGGCGCATAATTAATTGCTCCTCGTTCATTTTAGGATAATCAATAACCGTTTTCAACATAAAACGGTCAACCTGTGCCTCAGGTAATGGGTAAGTACCTTCTTGCTCTATTGGGTTTTGGGTTGCCATGACCAAGAACGGCTTGTCCAAAATAAAAGTCTCATCACCAATGGTTACCTGCTTTTCCTGCATGGCTTCCAAAAGAGCTGACTGTACTTTGGCGGGGGCCCTATTGATTTCATCTGCCAAAACAAAGTTGGCGAAGATGGGCCCTTTTTTAATTGAAAAGTCATTTACCTTCATATTGTAGATCATAGTACCAACAACATCGGCAGGTAAAAGATCGGGGGTAAACTGTATTCTGCTAAAGCTTCCTTTAACGGCTTTGGCCAAGGTATTAATAGCGAGGGTTTTTGCGAGTCCGGGGACACCTTCCAATAAAATATGGCCTTGTCCCAAAAGACCTATAAGTAATCTTTCGACCATATGATTTTGACCTACAATTACTTTATTCATCTCTAACTTTAGCAAGTCTATAAAAGCACTTTCTTGGGCAATTTTTTCATTCACTGCGCTAATATCAACTGTAGTATTTTCTTCCATATATTCTAATACATTTTTTGATAATGGTTTGTTTTGATCTTAACAGAGGTGCAAATTGAAAATTTATTCATTGTATCGCTGTTAATGATTGGTTAAAAAATGACGATAGCCCCTATTTTTATGAAGTTTTTAAGTGAATTCTTTTTAATTTCACGCACCTATGGCAAACATATCAAAATTTTCAAAAATAATAGCCGGGACCATGACCTGGGGTAGATGGGGGAAACAGCTACAAAAAAAGGATATAATCAGCTTAATGCAGTATTGTTTTGAACTGGGAATCACCACTTTTGACCATGCTGATATTTATGGAGGATATACCACGGAACAAGACTTCGGAAATGCTTTTAGCGGCAGTAAAATAAAAAGGGAGGATATTCAGTTGATATCAAAGTGCAGCATTCAATTAATGTCTGACAATCGAAAAAGCATTGTAAATCATTACAATTATTCAAAGGAGCATATCATTTGGTCTGCTGAGAACTCCCTTAAGAATCTTAAAACGGATTATTTGGATTTGTTGCTATTGCATAGGCCTAGTCCACTAATGGATCCTGATGTTATCAAGGAAGCAGTAGATGAACTATTGAAAACAGGGAAAATATTAGAGATTGGGGTCTCAAATTATACACCGTCACAAATGGCTATGCTTGAATCTAGACTGCCAATGGCCGCAAACCAAGTTGAATTTTCATTGACTGCCAATTCCGTAATGTACGATGGCACTTTAGATGATATTGTTGCAACCAAGAGATTGGCTATGTCATGGAGTCCGTTGGGAAGTTATTTTAGGGAGAACACGAAAAAAACGCAACGTATTCGAAGGGAATTGGAACCCATGATTGAAAAGTACAAGGCTACTGAAGACCAATTGCTGTTGGCATGGATCATGAAGCATCCTTCAAAAATATACCCTGTCGTTGGCACTACTACCAAACAACGATTGGCAGATGCCCTTAAAGCAACAGACATACAAATGGATTTGGAAGATTGGTTTATTTTATTGGAGGCTAGCCTTGGTCATCCTGTACCTTAAAATTAATAAATATGAATAAAACAGCTTTAATAACAGGAGCAACGAGCGGAATAGGTCGAGCAACCGCAAAGCTTTTCGCAGAAAATAATTTTAATTTAGTGCTTTGTGGAAGACGACAAGATCGTTTGGATGCATTAAAAAAAGAACTCGGGGAGCTTACGCCTGTGCTTACCTTGAATTTTGATGTTCGAAACAAACAAGAAGTAAAAAACCAGATAGGTTCATTGCCCGCTGAATTTTCAAATATTGATATTCTTGTGAACAATGCAGGAAATGCACATGGGCTCGATTCTATTGAGGAAGGCAGTTTGGATGATTGGGATGCCATGATCGACATTAATGTAAAAGGCTTGCTATATGTTTCAAAGGCCGTATTGCCGAATATGGTTGCTAAAAAGGCCGGTCATATCATAAATATCGGCTCTACGGCTGGGAAGGAAGTCTATCCTAAAGGCAATGTCTATTGTGCCAGTAAATATGCCGTTGATGCCATCAACCAGGGCATGCGAATTGACCTTAACAAATACGGAATTCGCGTTGGCGCTGTAAACCCTGGTTTGGTAGAGACTGAATTCAGTCAAGTTCGTTTTAAAGGGGATAACAGTAAGGCCGATGTGGTTTATAAGGGATTTCAAGCCTTAAGACCTGAAGACATTGCCGATATTATTCTATTTGTGGTAACCCGACCTTATCATGTGAATATTGCCGATTTGATTGTTATGCCAACGGCGCAGGCAAGTAGTACTATAGTGAAGAAAGAACTATGATCAACAAACGCCTTTTGGTAAAAAACCTCCTCGCACATAACGACGAGAATAGCTTTTACGACAAAAAGCGTTTTATAAGTATTGGTCATAGGGAAGGAAAAGCAAAATTTCTTAAACATGTTTGTGCCCTTGCCAATAGCAACCCCAAGAACCATTCTTTCATAGTCATCGGGGTTGAAGATGAGGACAATAAGATCGTTGGGGTTGATTTTTTTGACGATAGCAAAATCCAGAATTTGGTGAATGCTTATTTGGACAATCCTCCTTTGATTGCCTATGAGAACATTCCGTTTCCGCATTTAGAAGAAGGTAGGGTCGTTGGTTTGGTCACCATAAAATCAAATGGTAGGGTATGTGCCCTCCGCAAGAATATTTGGAAATATTATGGGGGTTCGGTCTTTTTTCGCGAGGGCAGTATTAGTTTGCCCAAGGCCTATGATATTGAATTGAAGGATATAAATTCAGAAGCTGTAGCCACCATAGAACAACATGCCAGAAATAATATAGAACTAACTTTGGATGGGGTAATCGACTTTATCAACCACAGGCATAAGGACCTTGAAAACAACTACAAGGTGTTCAAAGAACAGTTTGTGGTCTGCTGGGCCGGGAATACTAAAAAAGTAAAAGAAGAAGTCTATTTTTCCAGGGTTGATATTGAGCTGATCAACGAGCAGGTGAAACTATTTTATTCCACTTTGGATGAGGTAACCGTTGCTTATGATGATAACACCTTTACAACCACCGAATATGTTCGGCTAGGACTTGGCAACAAGCTTAGTTATTATCCTTTGGAGAAAGTAGTAATCACTTTTGAGGAAAATGGCACCTATCAGATTCAAAGCGAATTGATTTTTGACCCTCCTAAATACGACAAAAAGACCCTGCACCATATTTTCAATACGAATAATGCAATACTTCGTAAGTTGGAAAAAAACATGGCCTTAAAGCCTACCGATAAAGAAGATCTATCGCACCTGTCAGCTACCTATCTTATATGTTTTTTAAACGGATTTGAAGAGGCTAAGGACCAATTGGAGAAAGCCCGGGCTCTTTTGAAAAAGACGAATCAAGAGGTGCATCATTCCCTTAAAGAATCATTACGAATTTTACGGAAAGTGAAGTACAGCTAGGTCTTGGACAACCAAAACAATTGGTATGGTTTGAGTTCCAATTTACCCTCAACAAACTTCGTTGCCTTACCTGTGATCAAATCTTTTGGGTTGGATAATGGCCCATATGGTCCCAAGGATATTTCAGCTATTGCCTGTGGAGATTCAGAAAAATTACACACCACCAAAACACCTTCATCTATATCTGAAGTGCGTTCATAGATGAAAACATGTGGGTTATGACCATCATATAAAACAAGGTTATTACTATCTGCGAATACCTGGTTTTGCTTGCGTATGAGAATCAATTGCTGTAGTGCAAAGAAAATCCTTGAGTGATAGGTTTTCTTGGAATCAAGGTGGGCAACGGTCTCCCAATCTTGGTACGGCCTATTTACCCAACGGCTATCTTCTTTTTTGTTATCGTCTTGTATATAGGAATAATCGTTTAAAGCACCTATTTCATCCCCAGCATAGATAAGGGGGATACCGCCGTATGACAATATGATGCCGTGCATCATGATTATTTTCTCGATTGCTTGGTTAATTTTGGCTTTATCATTCTGATCAAGGGCTTTTTCCAAGCCCAGAAGAGAAGCACAACTTCCTGTGATTCTACCATCACCTGTTTTTGGATTGTACATGAAAATCTCGCCTTTGGCAGGAGACCAATCAATATTTTGGCAATAATAATCCAATAGAAATTTTCGATGCTTTTTTGCATCCCAGCCAACTTCATCGATGTAACGATCATCGAACCCAAGACCAATATCGTCATGACAGCGTATATAACTGATCCAAGTAGCTTCTGCGGGCTTTTTGGGAAGGTTATAGAGATTTTTATAAAGTAGTATTGTCTTTTTTGTGGCGATGGCATCCCACAATAGTGCCATTAGGGTAGCATTGTAAGCAATTTCACATTCGTTCCCTTTCGTAGCACCCGAACCAAAATATTTGATTATTTCGTTTGGGGCCACAATAGCTTCTGCCAAAAACACTACGCCTGGGGCAATTACCTGCAAGCACATTCTGAATAGGGAGATCAATGCGTGGGCCTCGGGTAGGTTTTGGGAAAGGGTACCCAGTTTTTTCCACATAAATGCAAGGGCGTCCAAGCGCACCACATCTACGCCAAGATTCGCCAATTTCAACAAATTATCCAACATTGCTATAAACACCTCCGGATTTGAATAATTAAGATCCCATTGGTATTGGTTAAAAACGGTCATGACCCATTTCTGCATTTCTGTGTTGAATGTGAAATTACCAGGGGAGGTCATTGGGAAAATTTCTGGAAGTGTTTTTTCAAATGCATCGGGAATGGTCCGATCCGGATAGATATAGTAATATTCCTGATATTTTGGGTCACCGGCCATGGCCTTTTTGGCCCACGGAAATTCGTTGGAAGTATGGTTTGCGACAAAATCAAGCAATAAGTACATGTTTTTATCACGTAATTTTTCAGTAAGCCTTAGAAGGTCTTTTTTCGTACCGAACCGCTTGTCTACTTCGTAATAACTGTTTACGGCATATCCGCCATCGTTTTCACCTTTTGGTCTTGGGGTAATCGGCATAAGGTGTAAAAAATTTACTCCCAATTTCTCAAAATACCCAAGCTTACTTTCCAAACCTTTTAGGTCTTCACTAAAATGGTCAACATACAGTTGCATCCCCACAAGTTGTTCAGACTGGTACCAATCCCCTTGTTTTAAGCGATCTATGTCCTGTATTTTAAGGGATGTTGGTCTTTCCTGAAATAGGGCTGGTAGTTGCTGTAATAATCTCTTAAACGATGTTGTATGGGTTTCTTCAGGATAGAGTGAAAAAAACAAGGCTTTAATAAGACTAAGATTGGTAGATAATCTTAGTTCAAAGAGTTTATTTAAATCATTTGCTTTAGTGGAATCTTGATTTTCTAAAGCAATAATTTGATGTAGGGACGCTTGATTCATTCTATAGCGTCGAGTTGTTCTTGATTGGGCAACGACGGAATCGCCCCAAAATTAGTAGTTGTAATTGCCCCTGCCTTGTTGGCCATTTTTACCATGGTTAATAACAGCTCCGTGTTTTCAAGGATTTCCATTGGGTCATGTAGCGCAGCTATTTGGTGGAGCAGACAGCCAATAAAAGCATCGCCGGCACCTGTGGTGTCAACAGGGCTTACTTTTATACTAGGGATGGTATGTTTGGATTTTTCGGTACTAAGCAAGGTGCCGTCTCCCCCTAAGGTAATGGCTATTACTTTGGTCCCCACTTCATGTAAAACCGCACAACACTCTTCTAAATCAGTCTTACCTGATAATAATTGGGCTTCTTCCAAGCTAAACTTGCACAAATGGGCTTTTTGAACAAAGGGCATGCATTTTTTAATGAAAATTTCTTCTTCCCCTTTCCAAAGGTCAACTCGAAAATTAGGGTCAAAACTTATAAAGGCATCTTGGGTCAGGGCATCAAAAAAATACCTGCCATAGGCATCTTCCAAGTCCCCTCCAAGAAGGGCAGTTGCTGCTCCAAAATGTACTATATTTTCTTTGAACGAATTTTTTATTTTAGAATCGTATTTCAGTTTTTTATCAGCGCCTCGGGAAAAAACGAAATCACGTTCGCCATTTTCTGCGATGGACACAAATGCAATGGTAGTAAATGTTTTGGAACGTTGAACCAGACTAATATCTACATGGTTATCTTCCAAAACGCCCAACAAAAAAGAACCAAATTGGTCTTTGCCCACACAGCCAATAAATTTACCAAGTCCGCCTAATTTGGCTATAGCACAAGCTACATTGGCAGGAGCCCCACCTGCTTTTTTGGTAAAAACCTCCGCTTTTGAAAGATCGTTGCCTTGTTTTTCGGCAACAAAATCTATAAGCAACTCCCCAATACAAAAAACTTTCTTCATGAATTCAAATAATACTTAGTTGCGTCTAATGTAAACACAAAATATAGTTTCCCCCAAAAAATTATGGTCAAATACGAGAAAGCCTATGTCTACTACCTAGTTATTACCCACATTTAGAAGACCCACAATCGGTACAGGTTAAGCATCCCTCTTGGTAAATTAAATTAGTGGATTTGCAATTGTCGCATTTTTGCCCCTTTGCCATAGTGCCGTCCTCTACAAAGCGTTTAAGAGCACGGGCAACACCGTTTTTCCAGGTGTTTATTGATTCACCTTCCAATTGAAGACTATTGATCAGATCTACAACCTTTTCTATTGGCATACCGTGGCGTAGCGTACTGGAAATCAATTTGGCATAATTCCAAAATTCAGGATTGAACTTATGTGAAAGCCCTTCGATAGTGGTTTTATAACCCCTTTTATTCTGGTATTGAAAATCGTATCGCGAAGTGCCGTCTTCATTCCTGTTTTTAATAATCAAACCGTCATCAACCCAACGTGGAAGCAGTATCCCATCTTCGTCATCAGCTAGACCAGTAAAAATTTCATAGGGTTTCTCGTCAATCAGCCCTATGAATGCTATCCATTTTTCCCGATTGTTCTGAAAACGAACAATATCGGCTTCCAACACCTCTGGTCGTTTTGTTGGGAAATGGATCAAGGTTTCTTCAGCTTCCGGCTCATTCGATAACAATACTCCTGATCTAGAACCATCACGGTATACTGTTACTCCTTTGCAGCCTACTTTCCATGCCTCTAGATATAATTTACCTACCAATTCTTCTGGAACATCATTGGGTAGATTTATGGTAACGCTTATGGAATGATCCACCCATTTTTGAACTGCACCTTGTAATCGTACTTTACTCAGCCAATCCACATCATTGGAAGTTGCTTTGTAATAAGGGGATTTTTTCACGATTTTATCCAATTCTTCCTGGCTATATTTCTTTTCGGTTTCAATGCCATTGACCTCCATCCACTGTTTAAACTTATGGTGAAATACCACATATTCTTCCCATGAATCGCCCAACTCGTCGACAAAAGTAACGTTGACATTTTTGTCGTTGGGGTTTACCTTTCGACGTCGTTTATAGACAGGTAAAAAGACAGGTTCTATGCCCGATGTGGTTTGGGTCATTAAACTAGTTGTACCTGTAGGGGCAATGGTCAATAAGGCAATATTTCTACGGCCGAACTCCAACATTTCATAGTACAGTTTTTCATCGGCTTCTTTAAGTCGAAGGATAAAAGGATTTTCTTTTTCCCGGTCTGCATCGAATATCTCAAATGCCCCACGTTCTTTAGCAGCATGGACGGAAGCTCTATAGGCCTCCAAAGCAATTGTTTTGTGTACTTCAATTGAAAATTCGTTGGCTTCCTTGCTGCTGTAACGAAGTCCTAATGCCGCTAACATATCCCCTTCGGCTGTGATGCCAATACCTGTGCGCCGACCATTTAATGCTTTCTCCTTAATTTTTTTCCATAAACGTATTTCTACCTCCTTGGTATCGTCCAATTCGGGGTCTGAAGTTATTTTGGCTAAAATACCATCCACTTTTTCCAATTCCAGATCTATGATATCATCCATAATTCGTTGGGCGGCTGCAATATGCTTTTTGAAAAGGGTGAAATTAAAAGCGGCTTTTTTTGTAAACGGCTCTTCCACATAAGAGAAAAGGTTTATGGCCAACAATCTGCAGGAATCATAAGGGCATAATGGAATCTCTCCACATGGGTTGGTCGACACGGTTTTGTATCCTAAATCGGCGTAACAATCCGGTACAGACTCATTGATAATCGTGTCCCAAAACAAAATTCCAGGTTCGGCAGATTTCCATGCGTTATGAACAATTTTCCCCCAGAGATTCTTTGCTTCAATCTCATTTGAAACCTTTGGATTTGAACTATGTATAGGAAACTTTTGGGTATAATGGGTATTGTTGTCAACGGCTTTCATAAAAGCATCATCAATACGAACTGAAACATTGGCACCTGTAACCTTCCCCTGTTCCATTTTGGCATCTATAAAATCCTCGGCATCAGGATGGTTTATAGAAACTGATAGCATAAGCGCACCGCGACGCCCATCTTGGGCAACTTCACGGGTAGAATTTGAATAGCGCTCCATAAAAGGCACAAGTCCTGTTGAGGTCAAGGCCGAATTTTTAACCGCAGACCCTTTTGGTCGTATGTGTGAAAGATCATGGCCCACACCTCCCCGGCGTTTCATTAACTGCACCTGCTCTTGATCAATTTTCATGATACCACCATAAGAATCTGATGCCCCATCATTACCGATGACAAAGCAATTGGACAAGGACGCAATTT
>CBDUKE010000008.1:0-47883 GCA_965367725.1 uncultured Maribacter sp.
ATGATCATAAAACCCATGCTGAGGCCCATTGGGATCTAGGTACCTTTTTCAGGAATAATGTATTGCAGGATAGTGCCTATTATCATTTTCGGGAGGCCCATCTATTATATGAAGTATTAGGGGATAATTTGTTTTCTGGAAGAATGCTATACAATATGGCAGATTCACAAGTCAATGTAAAAGATTATACAGGAGCCGAAGTTAATGTCTTTAAGGCCATTGAACTCTTAAAACCAATAGAAGCAAATAAATATCTTTATAATTGTTATAATCTTTTAGGGTCCATTTCAAAGGAATTGAAAGAATATGATAGGGCTATTGGTTATTTTAATACCGCCGCAGAATATCTAAATAAATTATCGGATCAAGAAATTAATTATCAGGAATTCTCTTCGCTTCAAAACAATTTAGGCAATGTTTTTAAGGAACAAAAAATGTATTTACGAGCCATTCCTTATTATCAAAACGCTTTAAAGGCAGATAGTTTAATAATTGACAGTCCTAAAGATTATGCCATATATCTGGATAATTTGGCCTCGAGTAGGTTAAAAACTGGCGATACGCTTGGTGCTAAAGGTCAATTGTTGGAAGCCTTAGCAATAAGAAAAGAAGAAAATCAACTTGCCGGTATGGCCAAAAGTTATTTTAGTTTGGCAGAATATTATATGTTGCAAAACGATACCCTAAAAGCTTTAGCCAATGCGAGATTAGCAGAACAGTTCGCCATCGAAAGCAGTAATAATAAGCGCTTGTTCGAAACTTTAGGAATATTGGTTCAGTTAGACAAGGAAAACAGAGTAAAGCATTCCTTGGATTATATTCAACTGCAAGACAAATTAATCCAAGAAGAGCGTCAAGCAAGAGATAAATTTGCAAGAATAAGTTTTGAGACTGCTGCAGTAAGCGAAGAGAACCAAATATTAACTCGTAAGAAACAAATTTGGACAGGTATAGCCTTGACTGTCTTTACGCTAGGTTTGGCTGTTTATATAATCATAAGTCAGCGTGTTAAAAACCAAGCATTACGTTTTCAGCAACAGCAGCAAGCCAGTAACCAGGAGATCTTTGATTTAATGCTTTCCCAAAAACAAAAGATAGAGGAAACAAAAAAATTGGAACAGAAAAGAATTTCCGAGGAATTACATGATGGCGTTCTCGGGAAAATGCTGGGCGCTCGCATGGTTTTGACCGGTTTAAACAAACGAAACAATGAAGAGGCTATTCAGGAAAGGGCCATTGCCATTTCCGCACTCAAGGACGTTGAGGGCGAAGTACGCGCAATTTCCCATGAATTAAGCCATGCCGCATATCAAAACATTAATAATTTTATAACATCAATTAAAGAACTTTTGCAATCTGTTGGTAAGTCTAATGGTATAGCACATGCCTTTGAGTATGATGAATCCTTCGATTGGGATTCAATGAACGGTGACATGAAAATAAATTTATACCGAGTAATACAGGAAACGCTTCAAAATGCTGTAAAACACGCGGAGTGTAAGAAAATATTGGTTAACTTTGTAAGGTCAAATGATCTGCTGAATGTTACCATTGCCGATGACGGTAAAGGCTTTAAAGCCAAGACCGGCAAAAAAGGTATTGGCATGCGTAATATTGAGTCAAGGGTTAGTAAATTAAATGGCACTTGGGATATAAATAGTGTTGTCGATAAGGGAACAACCATTACTTTCAGTATTCCTTTAAAGGTCCAGGTAGAACACCCAAAGATTACTGTTAAGGAGCGAGTTTAAGGAATATTGAATAGTACTTATTGGGTTAACAATGAAGATTATACGACTTTTATCAGTAGATGACCATGCAATGACCGCCATGGGCTACAAGTATATTTTGGAAGGTTCGGAGTTTGAAGACTTTCAAGTTAAGGTAGATACAGTAAATACTTTTGAAGGGGCCATAGAAAAAATTGATTTTTCTGCCCGCTCAATGCCTTACGATATCCTTTTATTTGACATATCATTATTTCCTGCCCACTCCAACGATACGCGAAGTGGGGAGGATTTGGGTATTTACGCACGTAAAAAAGTACCTAGTTCCAAAATTGTCTTCATGTCATCCTTTAGTGATAGTTACCGTATCAATAGTCTTTTTAAGACCGTAGATCCTGATGGGTATATGGTAAAGTCAGAGATTGATGAACAATCGCTCTGTGCCATGGTGCGAACTGTAATGACCAGACCACCATATTATACAGCAAGTGCTCTCTCTGCCATTCGCAAAAAAATGGCCAATGATTTTGATTTGGTCGATGATACTGATAAAAAAATTCTGCATTATATATCATTGGGTACACGCACCAAAGATATTGGGCCTTTAATTTCGGCGGCAACCACAACCGTCGAATCTCGAAAACGACAATTGAAACACCTTTTTGGTATTGAGAGCGGGAACGATATAGAGCTTATTGAAGAGGCTAGAAAGCGTGGATTTATCTAAAACCTGAAATTTCCCTTGATTTGTTTTATACACAACACCTTGATTATAAGACTTTTATTTCATTTTTTGATGAAAATCTAAGTAATCCTCAGTTTTTATAAGGTTATCCTGAGTTCTACTTTGAAACCTTATATTTAAATTTATGGTTATCCTGAAACCAATCAATTTAAGTTTATGTCTTTAAATCCTGAAGAGTTCAACCATAGCCTTCGGAAACGGAATTTTAAAAACGCTTCTTTTAGTGGGCTGAATAGCTTTGTGAAAAACCTAGAGAAACACTTTTTTTCCAAGATTTCGATAAGGGAGAATTCATCAAATTGTGAAAAAATCAATTTAGTGATAGCCTTGAATTGTAACCTGACCTTATGGGAGTTAATCCATCAATATGAAACCGGTAATTGGGGTACTTTTAATCAATCCAAATATTCCCTTTCCAATGAAATAAATACGGTACAGAAAATTAATGATATCCCGATAGATGTTGATGAGTTTTCTATAATTTTGAAAGATACCACTGTAATTATCGATAAAATCTACAATCGAAGTATAGGAGAACAATTAGACTATATTTTGCACGAATTAGGTAAGCATTATATGCAATTTACCAAGGAATATTCAGAAGTGCCTTATGAAATATTTGTTGCGGTTTTCGAAGAAAATTTGATACAAAATGAATTGGACTTGGTCGATTCAAAAAAGACCCAAAAATACAACAACTTTTGGGCCATGTACTTTGAGTCAGAAATTGATGCTGTTATTTATGATGTGCAAAAATCTACCTTTTTATACGAAGATCTTTATATGTTAAATCAATAATTACCTGAAATCAAGCATTAAACAAAGCTCTTCCTTGCATTAATGCATTCACTTCTCCCCTAACCTTTGAAATAACATCCTCATTTTCGGGATTGCTCAATACGGTATCGACCAAGTCGACAATCGTTTTCATTTCATGTTCTTTTAACCCTCTTGTAGTAATGGCAGCTGTTCCAAATCTAATTCCGGATGTCACAAATGGGGATTTGTCATCAAAAGGAACCATATTCTTATTTGCCGTTATATCGGCCTTTACCAATACTTTTTCAGCATCCTTGCCCGTAATATCCTTATTTCGAAGATCAATCAGCATCATATGGTTGTCTGTCCCTCCTGAAATAATATTATAATCCTTGGCAACAAATGCAGCGGCCATGGCAGCGGCATTTTTCTTGACCTGGATCATGTAATTCAAATATTCATCGGTCAAGGCCTCCCCGAAAGCAATTGCCTTGGCTGCAATGATGTGTTCCAATGGGCCACCTTGGTTTCCAGGAAAAACCGCCAAATCCAAAAGAGCTGACATTTTTCTCAGGTTTCCATTTTTCAATCGTATTCCAAAAGGATTATCAAAATCCTGCCCCATAAGAATAAGCCCGCCTCTTGGTCCACGCAATGTTTTATGTGTTGTTGTCGTAACAACATGGCAATGGGGAATTGGATCATTAAGAATACCTTTTGCAATTAATCCTGCCGGATGCGCTATATCTGCCATAAGAATTGCATCTACACTATCGGCGATTTTACGAAATCGTTCAAAATCCATATCCCTTGAATAGGCCGATGCCCCAGCGATAATCAAATTTGGTCTTTCTTTCGTGGCAATTTCCTGAATCTTATCATAGTTAAGTACTCCGGTTTCCGCTTCAACGCCATAGAAAACGGGGTTATACAATTTCCCTGAAAAATTTACTGGAGAACCGTGGGTCAAATGACCACCATGTGAAAGATCAAACCCTAAAATCTTATCCCCAGGTTTTAAAAAAGCATGGTAAACAGAAGCATTTGCCTGTGAACCTGAGTGTGGTTGTACATTGGCATAGGCCGCACCAAAAAGTTCCTTTGCTCTATCAATTGCAATTTGTTCAACTTGATCAACAATCTCACAGCCCCCATAGTATCTCTTACCAGGGTAGCCCTCGGCATACTTATTGGTGAGTACCGAACCGGCAGCTTCCATAACCTGTGGGCTTGTAAAATTTTCTGACGCTATGAGCTCAATTCCGTTTAATTGTCTTTCTTCTTCTGCGTCTATTAAATCAAAAATCAGTTGGTCGCGTTGCATAGTATAAGTTCTGTTAAATGAAGGGTAAAAATACAAATTGCCAACTGGTTATGAATAGAAAATAATATATTTGATAAGGAATTTATCAAACACAAATTAACAATCAAAATATGTCTATAAATACAAATGATCCAACAAAGAAAACTTGGATCAATACACCAGAAAATACCGACTTTCCTATTCAAAACATACCATTCGGGGTGTTTTTGACCCGCGATGACATCATCACCATAGGAACAAGAATCGGAGATACCGCTATTGATTTAGGGGCTATGCATCAATTAGGATATTTTGAGGGCATTCCCCTGACCGACGATATTTTTCTTCAAGACACCTTAAATGATTTTATTTCTGATGGAAAAAAAACATGGAGACTTGTACGAAATAGAATCAGTGAAGTATTCGATATCAAGAATGAGACTTTACGATATAATGAAGACCATAAGAACATTATTCTATTTGCGCTTGGGGAAATTGAAATGCAATTACCGGTTCTCATAGGTGATTACACTGATTTTTATTCGAGTCGCGAACATGCAACCAATGTAGGCACTATGTTTCGAGACCCTGAGAACGCATTAATGCCCAATTGGTTGCATATACCGGTTGGATATCACGGTAGAAGCTCTACTATTATTCCCAGTGGAGTTCCCATTCACAGACCAATGGGGCAAACAATGCCCAAAGGAGCCGAAAAACCTGTATTCGGCCCGTCAAGGTTAGTTGATTTTGAATTGGAAATGGCTTTTATTACCACTGACGCTAATTCAATGGGCGAACCTATTCCCATTGACGAAGCCGAGGATTATATTTTTGGGATGGTTTTATTTAATGACTGGAGTGCCCGGGATATTCAAAAATGGGAATATGTACCCTTGGGGCCATTTTTGGCAAAGAATTTTGCTTCCTCCATTTCACCTTGGATAGTAACATTGGATGCACTGGCACCTTTTAGGACCAAAGGGCCAAAACAAGACCCAGAGCCATTGCCTTATCTAACCCAAGATGGTGATCACAGTTTTGATATTCAATTAGAATTGGACATCATCACTGATAAAGGCATAGCAACAACAGTTTCAAAATCCAATTTCAAATATATGTATTGGACAATGGCCCAGCAATTGGCACATCATACGGTAAACGGTTGTAAAGTAAATAGTGGTGATATGATGGGTAGTGGTACCATTTCTGGCCCTACCCCTGATTCTTATGGCTCAATGCTTGAATTGGCTTGGCAAGGTACAAAACCAGTACGCCTGAATGATGGTAGTGAGCGTAAGTTCATTCAAGATAACGATACCGTAGTAATACGGGGTTTTTGTAAAGATAAAGGGCAGCGAATTGGTTTTGGAGAGGTCTCGACCAAATTACTTCCCGTATTTGACTCGGAATCCAAAAAATAATACCTAAAAAGGTTTTTTCATCGAGACAATACGATAGTTTATCGTTTTACGTTATCAACAAAGACAGTTTTGGCACGAGTGTTGAAAATGTACTATGAAACGATAAACTTGAATATCATGAAAAAAGTTTTACTATTAAGCGGAATTTTACTTTTTGTTATAGCCTGTGGTGGTGTAAAAAGAACCCAAAAGTCTATAAACACTGGTAATTATTTGAACGCCATTAACAGTGCCGTGCAAAAGTTGTCTGACAATAAAGACAAAAAAGGTAACCAAACTTATGTTCTTTTATTAGAGGAAGCTTTCCAAAAAAATACAGAAAGAGAAATGGAGCATGTACGCTTCTTAAAAAAAGATGGTAATCCTGCCAATCTTGAAGCCATTTATAACAGTTACAATACCCTAGATCGCATTCAAGAAACTATTAAGCCCTTGCTGCCTTTGCAAGTTCAAGAGGAAAATAGATATGCTGAGTTTGCCTTTAAGAACTATAGCAATAATATCATTACCACTAAAGAAGCGCTTTCTGCCTATCTATATGACAATGCAGTGAACCTACTTAAAAATGCTACAAACAAGCAGGATTATAGACAATCTTTTGATGATTTTACTTACTTGAATAAAATTAATCCCGGATATGCTGATAGTAAGAACAAAATGGAAGAGGCCTATGATAAGGGTCAGGATTATGTAAGGGTTGGGATGGTCAACAATACCGACAAAATCATTCCTGTGAAGTTAGAGGAAGAGTTATTGAATTTCAACACCTTTGGATTAGAGGATAAATGGACGAAGTACCATACGAATCACCTTTCCTATATTTCATATGATTATGACATGCAAGTTGAATTGCGGGATATTAATATTTCGCCTGAACAAGTAAACGAAAAGCAGATCATAAAAGAAAAGCAAGTAAAAGATGGTTATCAATATGTGCTTGATAATGACGGGAACGTGGTAAAGGATAGTTTAGGGAATGATATTAAAATCGATAAATTCAAAACTGTCAAATGTAATTTTTATCAATTCACACAATTCAAAACTGCCCAGGTTACAGGATTGGTTAGCTTTTCAGATTTGGAAACGAAGCAACAATTGAATTCTTATCCGCTATCCAGTGAATTTGTATTTGAGCATGTATATGCCAACTACAATGGCGATAAAAGGGCGTTGGACAATGATTTGGTCTCATTGCTTAACTTGGCAGCAGTGCCATTCCCATCAAATGAACAAATGGTTTATGATGCCGGAGAAGATTTAAAAAGCCGATTAAAAGGTATTCTGACCAGACACAGATTCAACTAATAAAAAGCCCTGACAGCAATGTCAGGGCTTTTTTTATAGATATTCTGTTAAATCAATATTATTGATTCCCCCATGTGAACTATGGGTGACCACTTCACCATTGCGAATAACCAAAAGCTGGGGAGACTGATGCATTACTTGGAATTTATAACCGGTTTCATTGGAAACTTCCCTATTGCTATGTAAATCCAAATAGTACAAATCAAATACTTCTTTGGTAAAATCGTAATTGGCATTGAAAGTATTCAATACCATTCTACTAATACCGCATGTTGTCGAATGCTTGAATATAAGCTGCGTTTTCGTATTCGATTTTTCCACTATTTCTTGCAATTGATCAACTGAAACCAAAGGTATCCAAGGCACCTTCTTCGCCTCTTTCTTCGGTTTATTCTTTGTTTTACCAAATAGGCCATTGAATATTCCCATACTGTGATTTTTAGCTTTAAGTCGTGTATTAGTTAAATCCTTACTACTGCCTAAATGTCTTGTTTATATTGACTTTAGTAGACATTTTGTCTGTTAAATACACTTGGTAGGATTGTTGACATTAATGAATCAAAAGTAAACTATAACTAGAAAATACTGCTACTATGAACTTAAATAATTTTACTACAAAATCACAAGAGGCCATTCAGCTTGCCCAACAGATTGCGCAGGAAATGGGCCATCAGCAGATTGAGAACGAACATATTTTCAAAGCTATCCCACAGGTAGATGAAAATGTCTTACCCTTTATTTTAAAGAAACTGAATGTCAATACGAGCTTATTAAACCAGATCCTTGAAAAGGAATTGGAGAGTTTTCCCAAAGTTTCTGGAGGTGAAATCATGATTTCCCGAGAGGCCGGAAAAACGTTGACTGAAGCTGGGATAATTGCCAAGAAAATGGAAGATGAATACGTTTCCATCGAGCATCTGTTATTGGCCATATTCAAATCTAAAAGCAAAATCGCCCAAATTCTAAAAGATCAAGGGGTCACAGAGAAACATCTAAAGGCTGCCATAGCAGAACTCCGTAAAGGCGGTAAGGTTACTTCGCAGAGCGCTGAAGAAACCTACAACGCTCTTGATAAATATGCCCGTAACCTCAACCAAATGGCCGACAGTGGCAAATTAGATCCTGTCATAGGTCGTGATGAGGAAATTCGACGTATTCTCCAGATACTTTCGAGAAGAACCAAAAACAATCCTATACTTGTAGGAGAGCCTGGTGTAGGTAAGACTGCAATAGCTGAAGGATTGGCCCATAGGATCATACAGGGTGATATCCCAGAAAACCTAAAGGATAAGGTCATTTATTCTTTGGATATGGGCGCCCTGATAGCTGGTGCAAAATATAAAGGGGAATTTGAAGAAAGACTAAAAGCCGTAATCAAGGAAGTTACCTCCTCTGACGGAAATATAGTCCTCTTCATTGATGAAATACATACCCTTGTTGGAGCCGGAGGCGGTCAAGGTGCCATGGATGCCGCAAACATTCTTAAACCTGCTCTAGCGCGAGGTGAACTAAGAGCAATAGGTGCCACTACATTAGACGAATACCAAAAGTTTTTTGAAAAAGACAAAGCCTTGGAAAGAAGATTTCAAAAGGTAATTGTAGATGAGCCAGATACAGAAAGTGCGATTTCTATTTTGAGGGGAATCAAGGAAAAATACGAAGCACACCACAAAGTTCGTATTAAGGATGAAGCAGTAATCGCTGCCGTAGAGCTTTCACAACGCTATATCACGGATCGTTTTTTACCTGATAAAGCGATTGATCTAATGGACGAAGCTGCAGCCAAACTTCGTATGGAAATTAATTCCAAACCGGAAGAGTTGGATGTTCTTGACCGAAAAATAATGCAATTAGAGATAGAAATAGAGGCCATAAAACGAGAAGATGATAAGGCTAGATTAAAATCATTGAACGTTGACCTCGCCAATTTAAAGGAAAATCGCAATGAGGTGTTTGCCAAATGGGAAAGTGAAAAAACGGTGGTCGATTCCGTTCAAAAGGTAAAACATGACATTGAGGACTTTAAACTTGAGGCAGAGCGTGCCGAACGTAGCGGAGATTATGGCAAGGTTGCTGAATTGCGGTACGGTAAAATAAAAGAGGCCCAAGAAAAGTTGGAAATTCTACAAAATGAATTGATAGAACAGCAAAAGGGCGATACCCTTATTAAGGAAGAAGTGACCAGTGAAGACATCGCTGAAGTTGTGGCCAAATGGACAGGGATTCCTGTTACCAAAATGTTACAAAGTGAAAGGGAAAAACTATTGAAACTAGAGGAAGTACTTCACAAACGTGTCGTAGGACAGGATGAAGCCATCCAAGCCGTTTCCGATGCCATTCGCCGAAGTAGAGCGGGACTCCAAGATGCGAAGAAACCCGTAGGGTCATTCTTGTTTTTGGGTACCACAGGGGTAGGTAAAACCGAACTCGCCAAAACTCTTGCCGCTTATTTATTCGATGATGAAAATGCCATGACAAGGATTGATATGAGTGAATATCAGGAACGTCATTCGGTAAGTAGATTGGTTGGTGCACCTCCAGGATATGTTGGCTATGATGAAGGCGGTCAGCTTACCGAAGCGGTAAGAAGGAGACCTTATTCTGTTGTTTTACTGGATGAAATTGAAAAAGCACACCCAGACACCTTCAATGTTCTGTTACAGGTTCTTGATGAAGGAAGATTAACTGATAATAAGGGACGGGTAGCCGATTTCAAGAATACTATAATTATTATGACCAGTAATATGGGTAGCCATATTATCCAAGAAAAATTTGAGAACAATAAAGACATCTATAGTGCATCAGAAGCAGCTCGGATTGAGGTACTTGAATTATTAAGAAAAACAATTCGACCAGAATTCCTAAACAGGATTGATGATATTATCATGTTCACACCGTTAAGTAGGGAGGATATCAAGAAAATCGTGATACTTCAATTGGATATGTTGAAAAAAATGCTAGGTAAGCAAAATATCACCATTGATGCGACTGATGAGGCAATAACTCATCTGGCTAACAGGGGATATGACCCTCAATATGGCGCAAGGCCCATTAAAAGGGTGATTCAAAAAGAAGTGTTGAACAATTTATCCAAAGAACTTTTAGCTGGTAATATTAAAGCGGATAGTATTGTATTGGTAGATTCATTTGATGATCAACTGGTCTTTAGAAACCAAAATGAATTGGTGAACTAATGATTTTAAATAATAAAAAAAGGCATTCGATAAACGAATGCCTTTTTTTATTAACAATATATACTGCATGGTATATAATTTTTTATATTCGTATAAAATTGCCGCATCATGACCACCAAAGCTGAAAGAACCACTGCTTTTATCATTGAAACTGTTGCCCCTGTCTTTAATAAGCATGGCTATGTTGGTACCAGTATGAGCGACCTCACAGAAGCTACTGGATTAACCAAGGGTGCCCTTTATGGTAATTTCGAAAACAAGGAAGCTTTGGCATTGGCGGCCTACGAGTACAGCATCAACAAATTGCTGAATGCCATAGACGAGCGTTTGAACATTGAGGGAGATTCTCTGGAGAAACTTTTTTCGCTTACCAAATTTTACCGCAATTACGATATTTTCACTTTAGATATAGGAGGCTGTCCCGTATTGAATGTCGGTGTGGATGCCCGACATAACAATAAACAATTGGCAGCTGCAGCAAGTGAAACAATTAATGTAATCGAAGGAAAGATTGCATTGGTATTAGAGAACGGTGTGAACAATAGCGAAATACATTTGCCTGTGCCCCCACTTCAGTTCGCAAAGCAATTATACACAATGCTTCAAGGTGCTATTGCTATGAATACTATTACCGCTGACCGAAAATATCTTATGAATACGGTTGCTTATTTGGAAGTATTGGTTAAAAAGGAAATTAAGAAATAAGTTTCTTGACTTATTTTGCCCTTACCCTATAGATCCAAGTCTTATCAGAATATTGTCCATTGAGTTTACTATCTCTTGCACTGCGTGCCTCGCTCATGGTATCATATCTTTCTAAATAAACATAGTTGTATTTATTCTTGCTCCTAAAGAATGATTTTGGCTGTAGGCCTTTCTTTGTAAGATTGACCATAAAAGCATCATAATATCTTTTTGTTCCGAAAACATTCGCGATTAGGTAATACCCAGGTTTAAGACCATCCTCCCCAACAACTTCTTCATATTTCTCACCTGCTTGTGGTTTATCCTCTGCAGCTTGTTGCGCAATTTGTTCCAATCTCTCCGCTTCTTTGGCAGCGGTTTCCACGGCAAGTTTAGCAGCATTTATAGAATCCGTTTTTCGCTGTTGCGCTTCAGCCAAAGCCTCAGCTTCTAGCGCTGTTTTAATGGAATCACGCTTAATTTGGTCCTTACGCTTATCAGCTTCAGTTAATGTTTTTTCTTTAGCAACAGTGGCAAGGGAATCCGCTCGTCTCTGATTAGAAATCCGTTCCTGAACCAAAGCCTCTTGTTGTTTGGCCTTATTTATAGCAGCTGTTCTACGCTCTTGCTCTTTGCGTGTATTGGCCGCAATGGCTAATTCCTTTTTAACGCTTTCAAGTGAATCCCTGGTCTTTTTTCGTTGCTCTTTTTGCAGCTCCTTAGCACTTTGCTTCGCTGCTAAAGCCTCAGCTTTGGATATTTCTTCTTCTATTTTGGGTACTTCTGCTATTTCCTCAAGTACTTTTTCTTCCTCTTTCTCCTCAAAATCATACATTTTCTTAGGAGAAACCACATTTCCAAAATCATAAGCCGTAACCAATTCAAAAGTTGGATCCTTACCTTTCAAATCGGATTTAGTGCCAAATTCGATTAATGCTCCGATTGACAAACGTTCCATAAAACGACCTCCACCCCCTACTGATATTCCGTAAAAACTGTTGTAACCCGTCTGAGCCCAAAATTTATTGGTCGATAAAATGGCATTCAAGCCTATTTGGGTATCATAACCTGGAATTGACTTCAGGTATAGCATCGGCCTAAGTACCGAAGTACTATCAGACTCCATAACCGATATTGGAAAAGCATATGCTGCTGTCCCTAGAAAAATTTTATCCCCTGACTGAGAATTACGCTCGTTTTCAGTCATATTATAATCAAACATATTTTCCGACGTAAAACCAACACTGAATTGATCGTATGTGAATTGTATACCAGGTGCAAATTGTAAAATAAAACTATCTGTACTACCTAATAAAGGCAATTGTATTTGTGGATCTGCCTGAAATGGACTCCCTGTGAATTCATTTTGAAACCCAAATAAGTTCAATCCAAAAGTCAAACTTGCCCGGTCATTGAGTACATATTGATATGCATAATTCAATACGCCACCAGTATTCAGAAATACCCCAGTGTTATGCTGATAAAAACCCGCCCCTATTGATGATGATTGATTTATTTTCCCGGTGTAATTGAAAAACAAGGTGGTAGGGTCCCCATCAATCATTTGCCATTGCCAGCGACTCCAAAGACCAATAGAATGCGTATTCCCATAATTGACCGAAAAAGCCGGATTGAAGATACTTGAATTACTATTGGTGAGATTATGTTGTCTTAAATCCAAAGGAAGGGTCACTTCTTGCGCATGTAAAGAACACAAGATCATTAAAAATAAAAGCGAAAGCCTGAATTTTAGCATATGCAAAAAAACGAAAAATCCATGGGTTTTACATACTATTTTATACTATATTTAGTTAGATTAAAAGAAAAGTTTCAACCAAACTAATTACTGCTTATGAAGGTTTTAAAATTAATATTGATTTTTGTTCTCGTATTGGGCGCGTTCAGTTGCAACGAAGACCCGAAAGTTGAAGATACGGTTACAACCTATTATTTTATAAGACATGCAGAAAAAGACCGGTCTGACACTGAAAATGTTGACCCAGAGTTGAATCAAAAAGGCTTGGGAAGAGCCATGCATTGGGCAGAAATCATGGATGATGTTGCCATTGATGCCATTTATAGTACCGATTATGAAAGAACCCAAATGACTGCTGCGCCCATTGCAGTAAAGAAAAACCTTACCGTACAGATTTATGACCCCGGTACTATTGATATAGCGCAGTTTAAAGCGGAGAATCTAAATAAAAAAGTATTTGTTGTGGGCCATAGTAATACCACGCCTGATTTTGTGAATAAAATGATTGGTCAGGAAAAATATGCGCAGCTGGATGACCATCAAAATGGAAGTTTATTCATTGTCGAAATCGTCAATGGCATAGCTAGTGATATGCGATTGAACTTTAATTGTAACTGCCCGGACTAACAGTAATATTTTCCAATTCAATTTTGGAAAACACCTCCAATTCACCTTTCTCGAATAAGCTATCTAAGCGATATATGGACTGATCGTCAGTTTTTGGCTTTAAGTTTAAGTAATCCACAAATCGTATACCGTTAACAGTTCGTTCATTGAAAGCCTCTCTAAAACGCAATCCGCCATCATTTACATGAAACTCGTAAGCCAAATAGTCTGGCTTAAACGTTTTGGCATTGAACCAATAAATATAAACATCATCAAAATCATCGCCTCCATTTTCTTGTTTGAAAGTCACTTTGATTTTGTGATATTTTTTATCCTTAATTACAACTTCATCCAAATATTCCTTGATTACTGCCTGGTCATTTAGACCATAAGGCAAATAGGCAAAATAATGCACGGAATTGACGGAATTGGCATAAGAATTTGCCAAGGAATCAGGAATTTGTGCCAATTTGCCGTCAACATAACGCTCAAAACCCTGTGCAGTCTTAACATCGACAATATCCAAGGTATCGTTCTTCTTAATGCGTTTCAATATTTTCTTGCCATCAATCCGCTGCAGAATATATTTTCTATCCCTAAAATCAAAAGATATGTCACTGGTTTTATAAAGGTCTCCCCCACTAACCGCAATACTCTTATCCACAATATCCTGGGCACTTATTTTTGGTGCTTCCTTTTGTTTACAGGATATCATTCCAAACAAAATTATGATCATCAAAGCCTTATTCATGTTATTCATTTGTAAAGAGTTCGCAAAAGTGCCTTAAACTTTACAAAAATCAACTAATAAATCCAATTTAATGAAATTGCATATAGAATTATTGTTGCTACTTTTGTGCTGTCATGCAGAACAATATTAACATTAAGAATAAAAAGGCTCGTTTTGAATATGAGATCCTGGATAAATATACCGCTGGTATTGTATTATCAGGTACCGAAATAAAATCAGTACGCCTAAGTAAAGCCTCTATTTCTGAGAGTTTCTGCGAATTTAATGAACGCGGCGAACTTTTTATCATCAATATGCAGATTGATGAGTATTCACATGCTTCACATTATAACCATAAGCCGAAAGCAGAACGCAAGTTATTATTGAACAAACGGGAATTGAAGAAACTTCAAAAAGAAGTGGCTTCAGGCGGATTTACAATAATACCACTGAATTTATTTCTAAATGAGCGGGGCTTGGCCAAATTGAATATTGCTTTGGCCAAAGGGAAAAAGCTTTATGATAAAAGGGAAACCATGAAAGACCGTGATAACAAAAGAGACTTGGACCGTATCAAAAAGAGCTATAATAAATAGCATCGCTCTAATTCTTATCCTCAAGCAAAGGAACAAACCGGAAAGCACCTAATTCTTTTTTCTCGAATTCCTTTTCCGATTTTCTAATGAACATGGTCATTGTTTGTTCTTCTGCCCCTACTGGGATAACCAATCTACCCCCTATTTTCAATTGGGACATAAGTGCCTTGGGCACCTCAGGGGCACCTGCTGTGACAATTATACTATCAAAAGGGGCTAACTCAGGAAGGCCCTTATAACCATCCCCAAAAATCACCTTCTTAGGACGATATCCCATTTTTTTGAAAAACCGGTTGGTTTTCTTAAAAAGTTCCAACTGTCTTTCAATGGTATACACTTTTGCTTTCAAGTGCAAAAGAATCGCAGTCTGGTAACCACTTCCTGTACCTATTTCCAATACTTTATGGCCAGGTTCTAGCTCCAACAACTCCGTTTGAAAGGCAACCGTATAGGGTTGTGAAATAGTTTGATCAGCCGCTATGGGGAAAGCTTTATCCTGATAGGCATGTCCCTCAAAACTACTATCCATAAAAAGATGCCTAGGCACATTTCGTATAGCATCCAATACCCTAGTATCAACTATTCCTTTGGCTATTAATACATCGGCCAATTTATTCCGCATTCCGTGATGCTTAAGCGTATCTTTCAATGGTTATTGCAAAAATTTGGTTAGAAAAAGCGAAGTTAATAAAGTTTGCCATAAGAATTCCAGATCCCGTACTGAGTATCCCTAAAACTTTTAAAGTTCTAACTATATAAACTACCAAACTATGTTTATTTTTGAACAAAATACTATTTATGCTTAGAGTTGGAGTCTTGGGAGCAGGACATTTAGGGAAAATTCATCTTCGCCTACTCAATGAATCCCCAAAATATGATTTAATTGGTTTTTATGACCCTGATGAAATTAACGGGCAAAAAGTTGCTACGGAATTTGGTTACACTTATTTTGAAAATATTAATGAACTCATTGATGCTGTAGACGTCGTTGACATTGTTACTCCCACGCTTTCACATTATGACTGTGCCAAAAAATCAATGGAAAAGGGCAAGCATGTATTTATTGAAAAGCCTGTTACCAATACACTTGAAGAAGCTGAGCAATTATTGGAACTTGAAGCCAAACACTCGGTCAAAGGTCAAGTGGGTCACGTGGAAAGATTCAATCCTGCATTTATAGCAGTGAAGGACAAAATCCAGAATCCCATGTTCATTGAGACACATAGATTAGCGGAGTTCAATCCACGAGGTACTGATGTTCCCGTGGTTTTGGATTTAATGATACATGATATTGATGCCATACTAAGCGTAGTGAATTCTGAAGTGAAACAAGTCAATGCGAGTGGTGTATCAGTAATAAGCAATTCGCCTGATATTGCCAATGCCCGTATAGAATTTGAAAATGGATGTGTTGCCAACCTTACTGCCAGTAGAATTTCTTTGAAGAATATGAGAAAATCACGATTTTTTCAACGTGATGCCTATATTTCGGTAGACTTTTTGGAAAAAAAGGTTGAAGTGGTAAAAATGAAAGATGCCCCAGATAACCCTGGTGATTTTGATATGATTTTACAGAATGCAGAGGGTGTAAAAAAGCAGATTTATTTCGAAAATCCTGATATTGAAGCAAATAATGCCATACTTGATGAACTAGAGACTTTTGCAGATGCTATAAACAATGATACTATCCCTGTAGTTAGTTTACGTCAAGGAACACAAGCCTTAAGGGTCGCTTTACAGGTTATAGAATCATTTTAAATACAATGTTAAAAGCCTTAAATTAATAAATCGATAAATCCTTTAAATGAAAAATATCGCAGTAATTGGTGCAGGAACAATGGGTAATGGAATTGCCCATGTCTTTGCACAAAACGGATACAGAGTAAATCTCATCGATATTTCAGAGGAGTCCTTGGATCTTGGTCTTAAGACGATTGGAAGGAATTTGGATAGGATGATTGCCAAGGAAAAAATAAATGAAGAGGACAAGTCCAATACCTTGGCAAATATTGAAACTTTCAGTGATTTATCCATAGGTGCGTCAAATGTTGATTTGGTAGTCGAAGCCGCAACAGAACGTTTGGATCTAAAACTGGGAATATTCAAACAATTGGATGCCATATGTGCCGCGCATACTATTTTGGCCACCAATACATCATCAATCTCTATTACACAGATTGCAGCCGAAACCAATAGGCCGGAAAAGGTAATTGGTATGCATTTTATGAATCCTGTTCCTATAATGAAACTTGTTGAAATTATTCGAGGTTATAGCACTTCGGATGAGACCACAAAAACAACAATGGAACTATCCAAAAAATTAGGGAAAACACCAACAGCGGTCAACGATTACCCTGGTTTTGTCGCTAATAGAATATTAATGCCGATGATAAACGAAGCCATTGAAACCTTATACAATGGCGTTGCAGGTGTTGAAGAAATTGATACCGTGATGCGGTTAGGTATGGCCCACCCAATGGGGCCTTTGCAGTTGGCAGATTTCATTGGGTTGGATGTTTGTCTATCTATTCTCAATGTGATGTATGACGGATTCAAAAATCCAAAATATGCCCCCTGTCCCCTACTTGTCAATATGGTTATGGCCAAAAAGTTTGGTGTAAAATCCGGTGAGGGGTTTTATGATTACTCTGAATCCAAGAAGGCTGAAAAGGTATCTCTTCAATTCAATAAGTAAAAATGGCTATAATAAAACCTTTTAAGGCGGTTAGACCTACAAAGGACAAGGTTGCCTTTGTTACTTCTAGGTCCTATCAAGAATACTCTGATAAAGAGTTGGAGGCTGTTCTTAGTTTTAATCCTTTTTCATTTTTACACATCATAAATCCTGGATTTAAATTTGACAAAGAGGTTTCTGGTGAAGAACGCTTTAAAATGGTACATAATCGCTATTTGGAGTTTTTAGAGGACAACATTATATTGAAAGATCGTAAGGAGAGTTTTTATATTTATCAAATTGAAAAAAACAAATTCAAATGTTGCGGCATATTTTGCGCTACAAGCGTAATCGACTATCGAAATGACGTTATTAAAAAACATGAGGATACACTAAGCCAACGTGAGCAATTGTTTGCAAACTACTTGAAAACTGTGGAGTTTAATGCAGAACCAGTGTTAATGACCTATTCGGATAAGCCTTCAATTGAAGCAATTATCGCTAAAGAGAAACAAAAAGAACCGGAGTACTTTTTTACCTCTCCAGACAAAATAAAACATACACTTTGGACAGTTTCGGATAGTGAAACTACGAAAGCATTACAAAAAGAATTCAAGAGCGTCGATGTATTATATATTGCAGATGGCCATCATCGCAGTGCCTCATCGAATTTATTGGCTAGTATTTCCAAAGAAAGAAATCCAAACCATACCGGTGAGGAACCCTACAATTATTTTATGAGTTACTTGATTCCGGAGTCCGAAATACGAATTTATGAATTCAATCGCATGGTCCAAGACCTCAACGGACTTACAAAGGAAGAATTTCTCATAAAATTGGATACCTTTTTTAGAATTGAAAAAAAAGGAAATGTATTATACAAACCCACAAAGAAGCATCATTTCAGCATGTATCTTGATGGGGAATTTTATTCGTTATTCCTTCGTAGAAAAGTATACCACTTTACAGATGTATTAAGTGAGTTAGATACGCAAATTCTCTATAAAACTGTCTTAGAACCCATATTGGGCATAAGCAATTTACGAACTGATAGGCGCATACATTACGGATACGGCAAACACAATGTTATTCAAATGAAAGATGATATAGACCACGGAAAATTTGCCGTTGGGTTTAGTCTTGTACCGCTGAACATTGATGAAATAAAAGCCATTGCCGATGCCGGATTGGTCATGCCCCCAAAAAGCACCTATATTGAGCCTAAACTAAGAAGTGGCATGGCCATTTATGAGTTTTAAATCTAACCTAACATGTCTATAGCAGCAAATCTTCACAAGATAAAAGAAATATTACCTGATCATGTTACGTTGGTAGCCGTATCTAAAACAAAGTCAAATGAAGACATTTTAGAAGCTTATAAAAGTGGACAAAGGGTTTTTGGGGAGAACAAAGTTCAGGAAATGGCCCAGAAATGGGAGACCTTACCAAAGGATATTCAATGGCACATGATTGGCCATGTTCAACGAAATAAGGTCAAGTATATGGCTGAATTTGTTTCCCTGATCCATGGGGTTGATAGTCTTAAATTATTGATGGAAATTAATAAGCAAGCTAAAAAGCATCATCGAAAGATAAGCTGCTTGATGCAGATGCATATTGCCGAGGAGGACACTAAATTTGGCTTGGATAAATCTGAATTGGATGCCATCATAAATTCTGAAGTATTTAAACAATTTGAGAATATCGAGATTGTAGGACTCATGGGCATGGCCACTTTTACCACTGATGAAACCCTCATCAGAAAAGAATTCAAATATTTAAAGTGCATATTCGACGAGTTAAGGAATGTATTACCAGATGTTTCCATCTTGTCTATGGGCATGAGCAGTGACTATACAATCGCAATAGAAGAAGGCAGCAACATGGTCCGTATAGGAAGTAGTATCTTTGGGGCGAGGAATTATTCCAATTAATAAAAAATTATTGCAGTAGATTAATGTACACGATACTAGATATAGAAACAACGGGAGGAAAATATAATGAGGAAGGTATCACAGAAATTGCTATTCACAAGTTCGATGGCCACGTAGTGGTCGATAAATTCATAAGCCTTGTCAATCCTGAAAAAGATATTCAGCCATTTGTGGTTAATCTCACAGGCATCAATAATAAAATGTTGCGTACCGCGCCTAAATTTCATGAAGTAGCCAGGCGTATAGTTGAAATAACCGAAGATTCAGTACTCGTCGCCCATAATGCCCAGTTTGATTACAGAATTCTTCGTACGGAATTTAGGCGCTTAGGGTATAACTTTGAACGCAAAACGCTGTGTACTGTTGACCTGTCTAAAAATCTAATACCCGATGCCGAATCTTATAGTTTAGGTAAATTGGTAAGGTCATTGGGGATACCTATGAGCGACCGTCATAGGGCTAATGGCGATGCAATAGCCACGCTAAAGCTCTTTAAGTTGTTGCTTGCCAAGGACACTGATAAAACCATCATTAAGGATGTACTGCGTAAAGAAACACATGGCGAACTATCACAGAGACAGTTAGACATTGTTGAACAAATGCCCTCTGAAACTGGATTGTATTACATGCATGATAAAAAAGGTGATATTGTTTTCCTCAGTAAAAGTACGAACATCAAAAAACGTGTAAATCAGCACTTTACCAAAAATGGTGATAAGGCGAGGCAGTTGCAAAAGGAAACCAAAAAAATAACTTTTGAGAAGACTGGAAATGAACTAGTTGCTTTATTAAAGGAAAATGAGGAATTATCCCGAAATTCGCCAAAGTATAATGCCAACATTAGAAAAAAGCATTTGCATGCGCTTTATTTAAGCACCAATAGTAAGGGGTATTATACGCTAGGGATTGGCGTAAAAAAGAAAGGCCAGAAAAGTATAACAACATTCAATAGCTATCATTCTGCAAGGAACTTCCTTTATAGTATCACGGAGGAATTTCAACTTTGTGATAAATTAAATGGCCTATCGGAAGCAAAAACCAATTGCTCAAAAGTAGCTGAAGGCAAGTGTCTGGGAGCCTGTTCAGAACAGGAAACTCCTTCTGATTATAATGAAAGAGTCCTTAAAGCTGTCAAAAAATATAGTACAGCGAATAAAAGCATCCTAATTGTAGATAAAGGGCGTGAGGTCGGAGAATATAGCGCCATCCTCATAAAAAATGGTATTTTTAAAGGGATGGGATATTACGATTTGAACCATCAAATAAATAATATTCATATCTTAGAATCTATAATAACACCAATGACAGGTGATGCCACTTCCACCCATATCATTGAATCTTACTTAAGGAAAAAAAAGGTAAAAAAAATAGTGGAGCTAAACATTTAGAATTTGAAAACTGATAAACAAGAAAGAAATTGGCGATTAAGGCTTCATGAAGTTATTTATGGCACACATACGCCTGCTGGTAAATTGTTCGACATTATATTATTGGTTGTTATTCTGTACAGTATAATAATCGTAATGATGGAAAGTGTGCCTCGTTTCGATGACAAGTTTCATGATTTCTTCAATATATCGGAATGGGTAGTTACAATTCTTTTTTCCATAGAATATGGGCTTAGATTGGTATGTATTAAAAAGCCTAGCAAATATATATTCAGTTTCTTTGGAATAATTGATTTACTCTCGACCATACCAAAATACTTAACATTCTTCTTTGTTGGATCGCAATATTTTACTGCATTTAGGGCACTGCGTTTATTAAGGGTATTTAGGATCCTAAAGCTTGTACGATTTATAGGAGAATCAAATAACCTGGCACGTGCGGTAAAGTCCAGTAAGACAAAAATCTTTGTATTTGTTTTTTTCGTCCTGATCGTATCCGTATTATTAGGTACTATTATGTATCTGGTAGAGGGTCCGGAACATGGGTTCAACAGTATTCCGCATAGTGTATACTGGACAATTGTAACCCTTACTACGGTTGGCTATGGTGATATTTCACCCGAAACCCCTTTAGGGCAATTCATCGCAACATTTATTATGATTATTGGTTACGGCATTATTGCCGTTCCTACGGGAATTGTTTCAGCTGAATATGTAGCTGCAAAACAACATGAGAATGATGAAGGACGGTCCTGCCCCAATTGTGGTGCCGAAATATATCGTTCTGATGCTGACTACTGTAGAAAGTGTGGTTATGATTTAATCGATGATTAGTGGCTCTTAAATACCTTATTTCTGTCGTAGGCCCAACGGCCATTGGTAAGACCAATTTGGCAATAGCCTTGGCAAAACACTATAAAACCGAGATTATTTCTGCGGATTCCCGACAATTTTTTAAAGAAATGCAGATTGGTACAGCAGTCCCAAGTAAAGAGGAATTAGCTGCCGTGCCACACCATTTTATTCAACATAAAAGTATTTTTGAAAGTTATTCGGTTGGTGATTTTGAGAAAGAAGCCCTTGCGCTCTTAAGCAATTTATTCAAAAAGCATGATTGTGTGATCATGGTTGGCGGAAGTGGCCTATATGTTGATGCAGTAACCAAAGGTCTTGATGAATTCCCAGATGTTGACCCGGGAATCCGTGAAGATTTGAACAAAGAATTAAAAGAAAAGGGTATTGTTGAACTTCAAAACCAGTTAAAACTATTGGATGAGACCCAATACGCCAAAATTGATATTGAAAATCCCCATAGATTAATACGTGCGCTGGAAGTATGTATTGGTAGCGGTCTGCCCTACTCTTCATTTCTCAATAAAAAGAAAGCACAACGACCGTTCCAAACCATCACTATTGGTCTGCAAGCAGACCGTCAAGTTATATATGACCGCATAAACCAAAGAGTCGATATCATGATCAATGAGGGACTGCTGAAGGAAGCACGGACAATGTATCCCCATAGGGCATTAAATGCTTTGCAAACCGTTGGTTACAAAGAACTTTTCAACTATTTTGATGGCGAATGGGACTTGGATTTTGCAATTTCAGAAATAAAAAAGAATACAAGGCGATTTGCAAAAAGACAATTAACGTGGTATAGAAAAAACGAAAAAATTCTTTGGTTTGATCACAATGGGGATAAAGCACATATATTTAAAACTATCGATAAAGAAATAATCTCATTAAAAGATGGATAAACCACTTATTTACATAGTTATGGGAGTTTCCGGATGCGGAAAATCAACAATTGGAAAATTGTTGGCCGCTACATTGAAAATTCCCTTTTTTGATGGAGATGATTTTCATCCTGAAGCAAATGTTCAAAAAATGGCCAGTGGTCTTCCCCTTAATGATGAGGACCGTAAAGGCTGGTTGCAAAAATTGAATGAAATTGCCATTGAACATAAGGCCAGCGGTGCCGTAATTGCTTGTTCTGCTTTAAAAGAGACCTATAGAAACACTTTAAAAGAAAACTTGGAACAGCAAATGGTCTTTGTTTACCTTAAAGGAACTTTTGAAGAAATAAATGCTAGACTCAAAGAACGACAAGGCCACTATATGCCTATTGAATTATTAAAATCACAGTTTGAAACATTAGAGGCCCCTGCCGACGCAATTCAAGTTTCAATCAATCATTCCCCTGATGAAATAATATCCGAAATTTTGGATGAAACCCAATAAAAAAAGCCCTGACCTATTCGTCAGGGCTTTTTTTAAATAATATCAAGTTTGTCTTATTCAGATTCAGTTTTAATGACCAATCTGAAACCTTCCCCATGAATGTTCAAGATTTCAACGGTATCATCGCGTTTCAAATACTTACGCAACTTGGCAATATAAACGTCCATACTACGGGAAGTGAAGTAATTATCATCTCTCCAGATCTTGGTCAGTGCCAATTCACGCGGCATTAAATCATTTTCATGCAAAGCCAAAAGACGTAGCAATTCATTCTCTTTAGGAGAGAGCTTTATAGATTCCTCATCTTTATATTTCAAGAACCTTAATTTTGAATTCAGGTGGAAACCTCCAATTTGAAATTCAAATTTCTTACTGTCAGCTAGCGTATTAGATGCTTTTCGTTGAAGTATTGCTCTAAGTTTCATCAAAAGCACTTCAGAATCAAAAGGCTTGTTTAAATAATCATCCGCCCCTGCTTTGTATCCCTTAAGGACATCTTCTTTCATTGTTTTGGCAGTTAAAAAAACAATAGGGACATTTTCGTTTTTTTCGCGAATCTCACGAGCAAGGGTAAAGCCGTCTTTGTATGGCATCATGACATCCAAAATACAAACATCATAGTTATCCTTTTTGAACTTTTCAAACCCTTCCATACCATTCTTGGCCAATGTTACATCGAAATTGTTCATTGACAAATAGTCTTTTAAAACAATTCCAAAATTGGGATCGTCTTCCACTAAAAGTATTTTCTTATTTATTGTTTCCATAATTCATTAAATTAAAGGCAGTTTTATATAGAAAGTGCTTCCCTTGTCTTTTTCGCTTTCAGCATAAACTTCTCCTTGATGATCTTCTATTATTCTTTTTACGTAAGCTAGGCCCAACCCATGACCCTTTACATTATGTATATCCCCTGTATGTTCCCTATAAAATTTTTCAAAAACCTTTTTCAATACTGCTTTGCTCATTCCTGCTCCTTGATCCCTTATTTCAATAATTATACTATTCTTTACCTCTTCGGTATAAATATCAATTTTAGGGGCTTCTGGTGAATATTTTATCGCATTGTCAAGTATATTGACAATTACATTGGTAAAATGCATCTCATTGGCTAAAACGTCTTTTCTACCGGCTTTTAAATGTGTTTCTATATAACCTCCACTATCCGCAACAATTAGTTCAACGTGGGCAATCGCATCTTTTATTATGTCGTGAACATCAACCCTATCCTTACTTATATCCAACTGGTTCTTTTCCAACTTGGAAATTCGTAATACATTCTCTACCTGTGCATGCATTCGCTTATTCTCATCCCTTATCATCTGAAGATATTTCATGACCTTTTCTTTATCATCTATTACTTGGGGATTCTTTATCGCTTCCACAGCCAGATTAATGGTCGCAATGGGTGTTTTGAATTCGTGGGTCATATTATTGATGAAATCAGATTTAATCTCAGAGATCTGTTTTTGCCGAATCAACTGATAAATGGCACTTGAGTAAGCTACGATTATTACAAGGGTGAACAAAAGTGATAAGGCTGCCATTCCCAAAATCGAACGAATCAAAAACGTTTTCTTCTTTGGGAAAGTAATCATCAATGTATAATTTGAATTGCCTTCTGCATCCTTGAAAATTGCCGATTTATAAGGTGTTGACTTACGAAAGCTGTATTTTCTTGATTTTACGGTGGTCGGTAGTCCTTTACTGGCAACGCCATATTCATAATCTGTATTGATATTGCGATTGCTCAGCTCCCGTTCCAACAACAATTCAATTTCCTGTTTTGAGACCCTATCATGTAAGGGAACACGCTTGGCAAATTCACCAAACATATCTTCAAATGCCGAAATCTCCATCGAAGATAATCCTCCGATCTTTTCAACTTTTTCAAGAGGTGTAAATCTGCTCTGACGACCATCAAAACCTAAATCTTCCTTGTAAGTTGCTTTAAAACGCTTACTCGTATAATTTTTTATGGTCGTGGTGTCATCACCATTTCCATTGTCAAAGAACGTCGATGCGATATTGTATTCCTCTTCTAAAATACCATGGGAATAAAAATGTATTTCATCAGAGCTTATATCTTGATCAATGAAAAAGAAATTCTTGAAATTTGAACTCTTTAAATCCCCTATAGTATCCTTGATATTTACATATCGATCAAAATAATCGTTTCTCTCACGTCTGGTTATCTTATCGGTAACCTTTTCTAGCACTGTCGAGACACTATTTGAAAATTGCTCTTCTTTATCTTCAACAGATTTTTTGATCCAATAACCTTGAACAAAAATTATCCCTATAAGTGAGAGGCTCATCAGAATGACCAAAAGAACAAACAACCTCTTATTCATCTACACGTAAAATTAAAGATTTAACAACTAGCATTTTGCACGTTTAACCTAACCTTAACAAAAATGTTAAAATGGCTCAACCCTCGCTATGATTAAGGAGAAGCTTGTGAACCTCCTTTACTTTTAAGATGGTATCTTCCAAGAGCAGATTATCGATTACCTGATCTGATAATTTAATTTTCCTTTCATCTTGCCATTGGTTGCCCATACGAGCCAAAATATCGGCTTTAGTACTCCCACCCCTTTCCAGTACTCTTTTTAAACGTAATTCCTCAGGTGCTGTTACCAAAATTATTTTATCATAGAATTCGTGCAGCCCATTTTCAAATATTATGGCCGCTTCTTGAATTACATAGGGAGCTTCTTGTTTTTTTGCCCAAGAAATAAAATCTTCCCTTACTGCGGGATGAACAATAGCATTCAATTTATGCAATAAAGATTTGTCCTTAAATATTTTGTCCGCAATAAAGGCTTTGTTCAATTTCTTGCCATCATAAGCATCGTCCCCTAGTAGCGCTTTTATAGATGCTCTTAATTTCTTGGAAGATTTCATCAAATTCTTGGCTTTCTTGTCTGAATTGTATACCGGAACACCAAGTTTCTTGAACATTTTTGCAACAGTGCTTTTGCCGCTTCCTATACCACCTGTTAGTCCAACAATCATCATTGCCGCTTTAATATGAATTCGACTTGATCTTCCTTCAAGTCCGCACTATGAAGGTTTTCAGGTATTTTAAGCAATTCAAGTGTAATTGTTTTGGAGGTGTTATCTGATATTGAATTGTAATCTGCCACAACTTCAAAACCGTCACTATCCAAGTTTTTTAAGTTATCCAATTTTGCCCTACAAAGTACCGAGATTGCATCTGGAAAAGTCCTTATTTCATATCCAGGAGGAAGGTTGATTACTTTTATGGGAACATCAATTAATTTTTCAGAAAAACGAGCAACTTTCCCGAAAATGAATACAGTACTACTAGAATAAGTTGTGTTTTCCAATTCAGGATCTTTAAACAATTCAACCTTATGGGTAAAATTCGATGTTACCTCAGGAAAGCTCATTTTAAGGGTATTCACACTATTTATAGTATCAATGCTGGACTTAGGCCCTTTGATAGATACCATACTCGGTTCAATCTTTAGTGGACCATCTAATATAAAATTTTGTGAAAGATTAATGTCCACCCTGGAATTGACTGGCACCTTTTTGGTTCCTACTTGGGTGAATTCAAAAAACAAAGTGTCTCTGTCAATTTCAAGTAAGGTCATTGACCGCAATTGCTTCTCTATTTGCTTACGATATACACTTTGAACGATATAATATATCCCATCTTTTTGACTGGCAGAAGATAAATCTATCTTCACCTCCTTGTTCTTCAAATTAAATCCCAGGAATTGAAACCCGGTTGCCTGAACTTTAACATCCACTTCTTTTTTAGAAGCTTTGGTCAGTAGTAAACTGTCTGGAACATTAATGAATTTGAAATCAAAAATGGCATTGTTAATATATGATTCTGAGAGATTATTGATGAACCATATTAAACCTGAGCATATCAAGAACACCAAAAATATTTTTGCTTCTCTTTTTTTTAATATGTTCTTTATTTTGACAATCACTTCTTAAACATGCTAATTGAAAAATAACTTAGGAAATAGCTCCTGAGGTTTCTTACTGCTAAAATTAACCCAAAAGGTTGATTTTAGAAAACCAAAACCATATCCAATAAACTGAATACAAACCGCAATAATTGAAAGAAAGGCAACCGATAGGCTTTTGTTTTTTACCAATGAATCAACGAATACTACCATAAAATACATGGCATACAAGAACAAGGGTAAGATTATATTCAAAGCCAATAAGAGAATTGCCCCGATAAAACCAAGGCAGAATAAGGTCGGAAACCAATAAGTGATCTTTGCGGTCCCTGGGTGCCATTTATTTAATATAGGCCTCACCATCCCAAATTTATTCACTTGGATAAAGAATTTATTCCAATCTATACGCCTCTTGTGGTATACGAATGCCTCAGGAATCAATTTAGTATCATATCCTTTGTTCCAGATGCGTATAGTCAAATCTGGATCCTCTCCAGGATGGATCCTACCGTATCCACCTACATTTTCAAAAGCCTCTTTGGAAATGCCCATATTAAAACTCCGAGGTTGAAATTTATCAATCGAAGATTTACCACCGCGTATTCCCCCTGTTGAAAATACAGAGGTCATGGCATAATTTATTGCTTTTTGCACATTGCTAAAAGATGCATGCGCTGCATCAGGTCCGCCAAAACAGTGCACGAATTGTTGCGTCAGGGATGTATCAACTTCCATTAAATATTGTGGTGGTAAAATACAATCAGAATCCAATACAATAAAGTAATTACCCGTTGCCCTTTCCATACCATAATTACGTGAATCCCCAGGGCCTGAGTTTTCCTTTGGCAGATACATAATATTCAATCGATCACGAAATACTCTAATTTCTTCCTCGGAACTTAGGTTAGAACCATCCTCAACAATTACAATTTCAAATGGTTCAGTATATGTTTGTTCTGAAAGACTTGCCAACAGCTCCTTTATTTCATTGGGCCTATTGTAAACAGGGATTATAAATGAAAAAGAAAGATTCATTGGCATTCAGCTAAACGTATTGGCAAATTTCGATTATTGTCGAAAAGAAAACATCTTTCAGATGCATTGACTTTCAAAATCCTTTCGAATGAAATGACAAATTTATTGTTCTAGACAAATTTTTCCATTACCTCTTTGCTAACTCCTGTATTAGAGAATCCACCATCATGGAAAAGGTTTTGCATAGTCACTTTCTTGGTTAAATCGGAAAACAATGTCAAGGTATAATCTGCACACTCCAATGCCGTGGCATTTCCTAAAGGAGACATCTGTTCAGCATAACTGATAAAGCCATCAAAACCTTTTACACCCTGCCCGGCAGTAGTTGGTGTCGGTGATTGTGAGATTGTATTTACCCTAACTTTCTTTTCTTTTCCGAAGAAATAGCCAAAACTACGAGCCACTGATTCCAAATACGCCTTGTTATCTGCCATATCATTATAATCAGGAAATGAACGTTGTGCCGCCATATAGGTTAAGGCCACTATACTACCCCATTCATTCATCGCATCTACTTTGTACAAACTTTGCATTACCCTATGAAAAGATAAAGCTGAAACATCCCAGCCCTTATGTGAAAAATCATAGTTCTGATCGGTATATGCCCGACCTTTACGAACATTGATCGACATACCAATGGAATGAAGCACAAAATCGATTTTACCGCCAAGTATCTCCATGGATTGACTTACCAAATTATCAAGGTCTTCTGTGCTTGTTGCATCTGCAGGTACAATTTGAGAACCTGTTTTCTCGGCCAATTCATTGATTTGTCCCATTCGCATTGCGATAGGTGCATTGGTCAAAACAAAAGTACCCCCTTCTTCATGTACCCTTTCCGCGGTTTTCCATGCTATTGAATTTGAATCAAGCGCACCAAAAATAATTCCTTTTTTACCCTTTAATAAGTTGTAAGCCATGTTATAGTTTTCTTAGTCCCGATGGTTCGGGAGATTTTGTTGTCAAAGATATTTAAAATAAGTTGAAAAAACCGATCGAAATTCCACAGCCGAAAAAGCACCTAATTCAAGAGTTGCCTAGCATGGGCCATAGCTGAATCTGATAATTCCTTACCTCCCAGCATTTCGGCTAACTCCACTACCCTTTCGTCCTGTAAAAGTTCTTTCATGTTCGTTTGGGTATAATTGTTATTATCTACTTTGTAAACCTTGAAATGATGGTCGCCTTTGGAAGCAACCTGGGGTAAATGGGTAATTGTAAAAATCTGCATGGACTTACTCATCGCCTGCATAATATCACCCATGCGATTTGAAATTTCCCCGGAAACCCCAGAATCAATCTCATCGAACATCATAGTTGGTAGGTTTTCGTACTTAGCCAAGATTGATTTGATGGTCAACATTATACGGGAAAGTTCCCCTCCTGATGCCACTTTTTTGAGGTCACCAAAATCAGTACCTTTATTTGCGGAAAACAAGAAAGACAATTCGTCTTTACCATTTGCTTTAAACTCTTTTGAGGGATTTAATTCTATTTTGAACTGAGCACTCGGCATACCCAATAAACCCAATTGCTCTTCTAATTGTGATTTTAATCTTGGGATGACTTTTTCCCTTTCGTTTGAAATTGAGGTTGCCATTTTGTTTAGCTCCAGCTCTTGTTGTGCCAATTCCCCTTGTTTTTTGGCAATATTCGATTCTATATTCTCTGTAGCATCAACTTTGGCTGACAGTTCTTCCTTTATTTGTAGCAATGCTGAAATTTCTTTGACGCCATGCTTTTTTTGCAAGTCATAAAGCAATTGCAATTTGGTATTGACTTCTTCCAATAATTGTGGATTCATATCCGCATTTTCCAGAAGGCCCTGCAATTCTGAACCAATATCATCCATTTCAATATATATGGATTGAATTCTTTTATCCAATGAATCATAGGCGGTACCATAACTTGAGAGTCTATTAGCTACCTGTTTTAACTCGGAAAGTAAATTCAAGATGCCCACTTGATCATCGTTTAATAAAAGATGCCCTTTGGAGAGTTGTTCAACAATAGTTTCAACATTACTCAATTGTTGGTATTGTTCCTCTAGTTGCTCAAGATTCCCATCCTGTAAATGAGCTTCTTCCAATTCATTCAACAAAAAGCTATTATACTCGTGTTCCTTAATGGCATTGCTTTGAAAGTCTATCAATTGCTGTAATTCCTTAGAAGTATTCTGATATGCTTTAAGGTGATTCGTATAATCAATCAGCAGTTGTTTATTATTGGCCAGGGAATCAATTACCTTAAATTGAAATTCATTTTCAGCAAGTTGTAGGGTTTGGTGTTGGGAGTGTACATCAATCAACCTGCTCCCTAATCTTGATAAGACATCTAAATTAACAGGGGTGTCATTAATAAATGCCCTGGATTTTCCACTTGGCAAAATTTCACGTCTAATGATAGTTATGTCCTCATAATCAAGATCATTTTCAACAAAAAACAAAGGAAGGTTATAATTTTTTATTTTAAACTCACCTTCGATTATACATTTTTCATCCTTGTTGCGAAGTGTGGACAAGTCGGCCCGTTTACCTAGAACCAAGGAAAGACCACCCAACAAAATTGATTTACCTGCACCTGTCTCACCTGTGATACAGGTAAACCCATTGGCAAATGAGACATCTAGTCTATCAATGAGCGCATAATTTTTTATGGAAAGTTTACTCAGCAAAACTAAAATTTAGGATTGCTGTAAAGATAATTTTTATTTCAGTTGAAAAAAATGGAGACTAATATTTTATCTCATTCCAAGTGCTGGAATATAAAGGCGCTATTCGGTTTAGGGTTTCCTTTAGCTTCACAACATCGACTTTTGGACCGTCTGAGAAAACGTTTTGTATTTCATCGGATTTGGCATCGAAAAACGTTGAGATCAAAAAGGCATTAGGCCTTCTTTTAATCATGGTCTCGAACAGATTCAATGTTCCGGCAATCACTTGTTTGCCCGTACTATTATTATCGGCTAGAATATCAATTCCCTTTCTATGATAATTATACATAGCCACACGATATTCCCGATAGGTATTTGACATGAGGTTATCAACAAGTTCAAATCTACTACGATCTGTTGATTGACTCCAGCCTGCCGAATTACTACTTTGAGCCTGGGTAACAATTTTTTGGGCTACCCTAAAATAGTCGTTACCACCTTCCAATGCAAAAGTATCGGCATCCAAGCCCAAAATAACATATACATAATAAGAAATAACGCTCACTAAGTTCGATTCGAATATATTCTCATTAAAAATCAAAGGTTGAAATTCGATATATTCGAAATTGAATTGATTATCCTTGTAATTGAACACAGGTGTTTCGTAGGAAGTGTTGAATACTGGTCTTGAGGATTGAATTTGAATATTGCCCTTAAACCTATTAGACTCATATTCGGTAATGGTAATGAACATTTGTGCGTTAACCCGCTCATTTTCCTTATAAACACGATTAGACCATTTGTTCTTGTTCACAAAATCATTTAACGAGCGTTCCAAAGTTTTGAAAACCTGCTGATTGGTCTGTGCTACTTGGTCAGAATTTATCGTCACTGTACAGTTCAACTCCTGTGCTGATAGCGGTACAAACGAAATAATCAAAAACAATACAAAAAGGATACTACGCATTTAACCGAATTAAGATCTCGTTAAAAATATCCACGGCTACATCTGCCTTGGTTTTTAATTCAAACGCTTTTATCTGTGAATTCTTATCTATAAACGTTATTTTATTGGTATTACTGGCGAAACCAGCACCTTTATCATTCAAGGAATTCAGTATAATGGCATCTAAATTTTTCTTTTTAAGCTTGCCTTTGGCATGCTGTAATTCATTCTCAGTTTCGAGCGCAAACCCTACCAAAAATTGATTTTTCTTTACTTTCCCCAAGGATAGTAATATGTCTTTATTCTTAACCAATTCAATTACAAAACTGTCCTCGTTTTTTTTGATTTTTTGATCGGCAATGGTTTTAGGTCTGTAGTCAGCTACTGCCGCAGCACAAATTACAATATCGCTATTATCATAATAAACATGTGCCTGCCCATACATTTCATCTCCAGAAACCACCTTGATTAAGGTTATGGCTTCATGGGTTATGGACAAACTTGATGGACCTGAAATCAATATCACTTCTGCACCAAGATTAGCTGCAGTCTTGGCCAATTCGTAACCCATTAAACCCGATGAGTGATTGCCAATATATCTAACTGGGTCAATTGCCTCATAGGTGGGCCCAGCTGTAATCATGACTTTTTTGCCTTTCAAAGGCAAACCTTGTGATAAATAATTCTTGATAAATTCAACGATATCCTCTGGCTCAGCCATTCTGCCTTCGCCATACAATCCACTTGCCAATTCACCAGATGTGGCCGGAATCATAATATTTCCAAAGGACTCTAATTTGTCAATAGAAATCTTGGTAGATTCATGTTTGTACATATCCAAATCCATTGCAGGAGCAAAAAAAACAGGGCATTTTGCAGATAAATATGCAGCCAATAATAGATTATCACAAGTTCCATTGGCCATTTTAGACAATGTATTGGCTGTTGCTGGGGCAATGACCATTAGGTCGGCCCATAGCCCAAGATCTACATGATTGTTCCAATCTGTTTCATTTGCATCTTTCTTGACGAAAGAAGTAACAGCAGGATTTTTTGAAAGTGTAGCCAAGGTAAGTGGAGAAACAAAAGAGCTGGCACTTTTTGTCAAAACTACTTTGACATTTGCACCAGCTTTAATCAATAAACGTACGAGAAATGTAGTTTTATATGCAGCAATCCCTCCAGTAATGCCTAAAAGAATATTCTTGCCACCTAACATACTACTCTGAATCTTTCTCTGTATTTCTATGGTATATTCTATCCATCAACCATTCCTCTACCGCCATGGCATGGGGCTTAGGAAGCTTTTCGTAGAATTTGGATACCTCAATCTGTTCCTTGTTTTCAAAAACCTCTTCAAGACTATCGCTATAAGTAGCAAATTCCTCTAACTTTTCCAAAAGCTCTTTTTTGATTTCAGAATTGATCTGAACAGCTCTTTTGGCGGTTATTGAGATAGCTTCGTATATATTATCTGTCTTTTTATCGAACTCATTTTTATTGATCGTTACCGTTGAAACGGGCGCTTTTGAGTTCTTTAAATCATTCATGTTCATAATTACAGCTATTTATTTTGTTTCTTTTACTTCGTTGGTAATGTTCTTACTTAAATCTTTTTCAATTTTCTCAAGCAATTTTGCAGCATCATCGGCAAATTTAGTTTCTGGAAACTGCTTTTTAAGTGCTTTATAGGCCGTTTTCGCATCATCCATACGTTCAGATTTAAATCTGGAAAAACTGTTCAACCCAAATTCCGTAGCAGATTCAAACTTTAAAAACAGGGCTTCTTCCCTATAAATTGAACCAGGATAATCTGAAATGAAATTATCAAAAGCAGCAATAGCCGGTGTTAAGAAGGTATAATCAAAATGGCCCAGCTTATTGAATTGTTTGCCTATCTCAAAAGCCTTTCTTTCCTTTTTTGTCGTCAACTCCTTGGCCATTTTGTTGGCTTCTGCAAAGTATTCCGAATCAGGAAAAGTATTTATAAAACTTTGTAGTTTAACTAAGGCCTTGTCTGTATCAGTTTGATCTAGGGAATAGGCCGGTGAGAGTTTAAAATAACTCTTAGCTCCCAAAAATGCAGCTTCAGCTACCTTTTCACTTTTAGGATAAGATTTAATAAAACGTTCAAACTGATAGCCTGACATATTATAATCTTTTCTTTGAAAATAGGTATTGGCAAAAAAGAACATTACCCTTTCGCCCTGTGGCTTACCAACATACTTTGGCGCGATCTGCTCGAACAAACGATTTGCGCGTTTGTAATCTTCTTCGTCATAAAATTTTTGGGCAAGGTCATATTTTGCCTTGACATCTGTATTTTTGAGCACCTTTTGATACTCACTACATGATGACAAGACCACAATCAATACAAGAAAAGATAGAAGCTTCCTCATTTTAAAAAACATTTTGCAAAATTACGGATTCTGAATGGATATAAAAAACTAATTAACGCACTAAAATAGTACGGCGAAATTACTCTTTGCCCCTATTTGGCTTAGATTTAACGTTCTCAAGGGAATATCTTATACACGAAGACCTGCATAAGGTTTAATGAATTCCTTAATTTTACTTTTAAGGGTATTTGAAGCTTCAACCAAAGGCAATCTAACTACCGCTGTGGAAAGACCGAGTGCCTCAAAGACCGACTTGATACCAGCAGGATTACCCTCTTCAAAAATAAGGTCAATACCCTCTTGCAAAGAATATTGTAATTTAAACGCTGCATCTACCCCTGAATTGAGTCCAAATTGAATCATATTGGAAAATTCTGTTGGCAATCCTTGGCCTAATACAGATATAACACCTGACCCACCTGCCAGAACAGTGGGTAGCGCCGTCATATCGTCCCCGGAAATCACCATGAAATCGTTCGGCTTCTCTTTGATTAACTGCATTATTTGGACCATATTTCCTGAGGCCTCTTTAACTGCGATAATGTTTTTAGCAGCTAGCGCCAAACGAACAACTGTTTCCGGTAAGACATTACTGCCTGTTCTTCCCGGTACATTATAAATGATAATAGGCAATGGGGAATTCTCGGCAATCGCCATAAAATGCCGATATATACCTTCTTGGGTTGGTTTATTATAATATGGGGAAACTGAAAGAATGGCATCAAAGCCAGTTAAATCCTGATCTTTTATCATTTCAATTACCGACGCAGTATTATTGCCCCCAATTCCCATAACAAGTGGTAAACGACCAGCATTTGCACCTACAACGGTAGCAACTACCAATTTTTTTTCAGCTTCGGTTAGCGTGGCAGTTTCTGCAGTCGTACCTAATACAACCAAATAATCAACCCCACCATCTATACAATAATTTACAATATTGGTCAAAGCCATTGTATCAACAGAAAGATCACTTTTAAATGGAGTAATTAATGCAACTCCCGTACCAACCAATTTATCCATTATGCAATTTCATTTAGAACCTTCAAGTATTTTTTAAGTTCCAGTTTAAATGTTTTAAAATCTTTTACTGGCATTTCCAATATCAAATCATTCAATCTTTGATCTACTTCCTTAAAACCCACTTTAACACGTGCCTTGGTTTTTACTGTCATCAATTGCAACAGTAGATTATCTTCGTTGTAGTAATTGACCAATAAATCGTAATCCCTACTTAAAAACTCCAATGCGTAACTATTTTCAATCGCCCCTTTCCATCCTAAATCCTTATCCGAAAAGACAGGGGTTGAGTAAGGTGAATTCTTATCGTAATAGTTTTTATACCCAATAATCTTTACCGCATTGGGTCTTAATTTATATTCATCAACAAACTCATAAAAAAGCTCGGGCTTTTCAAAATTATCCAAATCCACAATACAACCAATAGATGTTATTCCACCACTTCTCTCCACTGTAGCAGCAGGTTTCAATAATTCTTCTTTTAGAAATTTAACACCAGATTTGTGTTTGAATTTATCCTTTATTCCTTTAAAAAACATGTAATTTTACATTTACACAAATGTAAATAATAAACACTCATCTTTATGAGGCTAATGTAAAAACTATAATGCGTTTAAAAATTAAACATTTTGTTGTATTTGTAACAGTTATGGGTTTGACATCCTGTAAGCAGGATTATAAAACCCTTACCAAAATTGAAGGGAAACAGATTTCCATTGATAGTTCCTATTCCCAGAAAGCATCAATTGAAGAATTTGTGTCACCTTATAGAGGTAGAATAAATGAGGTTCTCGACAGTACTTTAGCCTATGCTCCAAAAGCTATTATAAAGACCGATGGTGAATTTAATACTTCGGCAGGCAACCTCATGGCCGACATTGTTCTTTCTGAGGTTAATCCAATTTTTAAATCCCGTACAGGTAAGGATATCGATTTTGTCTTACTTAACCACGGGGGCATACGCGCCATTATATCGGCCGGTAATGTGAGTGCAAGAACTGCTTTTGAGGTCATGCCATTTGAGAATAATGTAGTCGTTGCCGAAATCAAGGGAAGCGATGTTCAGGAAATGGTTTCATTTTTAATCAATTCAGGCAGGGCACACCCAATTGCGGGAATGCAAATTGTTCTTGATAAAAATAAAGATCTTAAATATGCATTAATAAAAGGAGTGCCTTTAGATCCCGAAAGAACCTATTATGTGGCAACTTCTGATTATTTAGTGTCTGGAGGGGATGATATGGGTTTCTTTAAAAACAATACCTCAGTTACTGATACTGATTATTTGATTCGCAATGCCATGATCGACTATTTCAAGAAAGTAGACACCATTGCCCCAAAAGTGGACAATAGATTTTATATGGAATAATATGGATAGAAGAAAATTTATTAGCAAAACCACCGCTACGGGCGCATTTGTTGGCTTAGGGGGATTATCATTGAATTCCTGTTTGGGTAACACGAAAAAACACCTTACTATTTTACATACTAACGACGTGCACAGCCATATTGATGCCTTTCCAAAAAATCATTCTAGTTTTCCGAATTTAGGAGGAATGGCCAGAAGAGCCACTTTGGTTGATGCAATTCGAGAGGAAAACCCAAATACCCTTTTGTTCGATGCTGGTGATATTTTCCAAGGAACCCCCTACTTCAATTTCTATGGTGGTGAATTGGAATTCAAACTTATGAGTAAGCTCAAGTACGATGCCGCTACTATTGGAAACCATGATTTTGACAATGGCATAGATGGACTTTTTGCACAATTACCACATGCTTCATTCAAATTACTATCCGCCAATTACGATTTTAGCAATACGGTCATGAACGGACATGTAGAACCATATAAAACCTACTTGGTGAATGGATTAAAAATCGGTGTATATGGTTTGGGTATTGAGCTTGATGGGCTGGTAACAAAAAAGCTATATAAAGAGACCCAGTATTTAGATCCCTATGAAATAGCCTCCGATATTGAAACCAAGTTAAAAGAAGAGGATAAATGCGATTTGATCATTTGTCTTTCACATTTGGGATATCACTATAAAATCGAAGAAAAACGAGATGATTTAAAGCTAGCGGCCAAAACCAAATACACCGACTTGATCATTGGAGGCCATACCCACACTTTTTTGGATAAGCCGACGGTCACAAAAAATGCAAAAGGGAATAACATTTTAGTCAATCAAGTGGGATGTTACGGCATAAACCTAGGACGAATAGACTTTTATTTTGATAGCGAGAAAAACGTACAGGCTGATGGAATAAGTATTATTGTTTAAATTGAATATCCAAAATCACGAACTCCACCATCTGCTTTAGCTCTTCATCCAAAGTAATAGTAGGAACAGGTCGGTTAGCCCTGCGATACCAATAACCTGCATTGAATGCATCACCCTCTTTTCTATGCAAATATGCATGGATCCAACTTCCTAGATCATTGTGCATATCCTGTGCAATGTCATGGGAAGCGTTCCAATTTCCTTGGGCATCAAACCATAGTGCTTTTAGGGCCAGTGGCCATTCCTTAGGAGCTTTTTTACTACTCAAAGTTTCGAGAAACTGATCGAAGTCTTTTGGAATCATCAAGAAAGTTTTTTAACCAATTTACCCACCGTTAAGCCCTGTACTATTATTGAGAATACCACAACGATATAGGTAATCACCAAGAACAGATCGCGATGCATTTCTTGGGTAAGTCCTAGGGCAAGTGCAATGGAAATACCACCTCTGAGGCCTCCCCAGGTCATTATCAAATTAGTGTTAGGAACAAAATCGAGTTTTTTCTTAAAAAAACTGATAGGTATCAATAAAGATACATACCGACAAATCAAGATAATGGGAATAGCCACTAAACCGGCAACCACATAGTTCACCTCAAAGGTAAGAACCAAAATTTCCATACCGATCAAAACGAATAAAAGGGTATTTAACAAGATATCTATCAATTCCCAAAATTTATCAACATAGGTTTCTGTGATTTTTGACATTGAACTATCCCTTAAAGTATCATTCCCAACAACTAGGCCTGCAGCGACCATGGCTAAGGGAGCCGATAAATGCAGCTTTTGGGCGATAACAGTTCCTACCATTACCGTAGCTAGGGTAATAATAACTTCAATATCGTAATCATCTATTGATCGCATAAGCCTATAGGTTACCCAACCCAAAAGCAACCCTAACAAAACGCCACCAAATACTTCAACACCAAACAACTCTAAAACATCGAGTGCGGTAACCGTTTTACCACTGGAAGAGGCAAATTGAAAAATGGTCAAAAAAATCACAACCCCCACTCCATCATTGAATAGCGATTCCCCAACAATCTTTGTTTCCAACTTTTTTGGTACGCCTGCCTTTTTTAAAATGCCAAGCACGGCAATTGGGTCAGTAGGTGAAATCAATGCCCCAAAAAGAAGACAATAAACGTAGTCGACATCCATTCCGAAAAGCATTAATAAATAATAAAAAGAAGTGCCAACCAAAAACGTTGAAACCAATACACCTAATGTTGAAAACGCCAAAATAGGCCAACGTTGAACACGCAATTGCTGAAAGTTGGTGTGCAAAGCACCTGCAAATAGCAAAAAGCTCAACATAATATCGAGCAGGAGTGTTTTAAAATTTATTTGAGTGATGATGTATTTTTCAGCATTTAAAAGTGTGTCATCAAAATAACCCAAAACAAAAACGCCCATGGTGAACAATATGGTAATGACCATAAGACCAATGGTATTTGGCAATTTCAGAAAACGCACATTGATAAAACCAAAGGCGGCTGAAAGAAAAACGAGAATGGTGGTTATTAAAAAGTAGTTCATTTGCTATTATCCAATTAAAAACTATGTCTTCAAAATTAAACGCTATTTTTTTATCGCAACCAAGTATCCGGACTTAAATGAAACATTTTTTTCCATCCATGAACAGCTTCTGAATCATAATATTGAGGATATGGAAAAGGCGAGGTTATCGCGTAGTGCAAATGTGGTGGTTTCCCCTTGGCATTCCCTGTATCCCCTACCGTACCCAAAACAGTTCCGGGTTTTACTGGCTTAAAAGCAAAAGCGTCGTAAGAATCTAAATGCGCATAATAATGAAAACGCCATTTTGGCCCCAAAATCATAACTGACTTACCTCCTTTGCCCCCTTCATGGGTATATACCACCAACCCATAAGTAGATGAAATAACATCAGTACCCCTATCTGCAAAAATATCAATACCCTTATGGGTAATTGAAGTCCCCCAGGGATAGGCCCAAAATGAATCTTCTGCCCAACTTTTGGTCGTTGCTCCACTTACGGGAATTATCATCTGCTGTGGAATGATAAACCCAATGATCAAAATCAAAGCGATTACCCAAAACCATTTTTTAAAATACCTATAACGTACTAAAAAGGCAATAGAAGACAATAGTGCATACCAAAATCGTCTTGTCGTATTGGTTATCATAAATGCATACTTATTTCACCATTTCAATAAAATCCTGTTCAGATATTATCGGCACTCCTAAACTCTCGGCCTTTGTTCTTTTACTCGGACCCATTTTATCACCTGCGATCAAAAATGATGTTTTAGAAGAAATGGATGAACTTACTTTACCCCCGTTATCCTCAATTAGCTTTTTCAGTTCATCGCGGCTCAGCGTTTCAAAAACACCAGAAACTACAAAAGTCTTCCCTTTAAGTATTTCGGTTTGGTTTTTAAGTTTATCTGCCGATAACTCAAATTGTAATCCATAACTTTTCAATCGGGCAATGTTCTCCAGATTTCTTTCATTCTTAAAAAACTCCACCACACTTTGGGCGATGCGTTCGCCTATTTCATCAACCGCCATCAATTCTTCAGCGGTGGCCGACATTAAAGCGTCGATATTCTTATAGGCTTTTGCCAATTTTTTAGCTACCGTTTCACCAACAAATCGTATTCCTAAAGCGAATAAAACCCGTTCAAAGGGAATATCGACAGACGCGGCCACCCCATGAACCAGATTTTCCGCTGATTTTTCGGCCATACGTTCCAAGGGCATTATCTGCTCTTTGGTCAAGGTGTACAAATCGGCATAGTTACGTATGAGTCCTTCCTTAAAAAGGAGTTCAACAGTTTCCCCTCCCAATCCTTCTATATCCATTGCCTTACGCGAAATATAATGCTGTATCCGTCCAGTTATCTGAGTAGGACAGCCGTAAAAATTCGTACAATAGTGCTTGGCATCGCCTTCACTACGAACTAATTCCGTACCACATTCGGGGCAATGGGTGATGTATTGTGTTGGCTGGGTATCCGCGCCACGTTTTGAAAAATCGACTCCAATAATTTTAGGGATTATCTCACCGCCTTTTTCCACAAAAACCGTATCACCCTCCCTAATATCGAGCTTTTCAATTTGATCCGCATTGTGTAAGGATGCTCTTTTCACAGTAGTCCCAGCCAGTAGAACAGGCTCTAAGTTTGCTACTGGGGTTATTGCTCCCGTACGCCCCACTTGGTAGGTGATTTCATTTAAAATAGTTGACACCTGCTCAGCCTTGAACTTATATGCCATTGCCCACCGAGGCGATTTGGCGGTATAACCCAACTCATCTTGCTGCTGAACGCTGTTTACTTTAATTACTACCCCATCAGTCTCGTACGGTAAATCATGCCGATGTACATCCCAATGGTCAATAAAAGCCATTACCTCATCGGTAGTTTTACATAACTGGGCTATTGTCGGAACTTTAAAGCCCCAATTTCGGGCCTTATCAAGCATTTGAAATTGAGAGGTAATCCCCGTGTTCGGTCCAACAATACCATACAACAAACAGTCTAACGGTCTCTGGGCCACAGCCGCACTATCTTGAAGTTTTAAACTTCCTGATGCAGTGTTCCTAGGGTTCATATACGGATCTTCTCCTTCTGCTACCCGCTCTTCATTCATTTTAGCGAAACCATCCAAGGGCAAAATGATTTCCCCCCGAATATCAAATTTTGGTGGATAATCGCCTTTAAGCTTCAACGGTACCGAACGTATTGTCTTAATATTGGTGGTAACTTCATCACCTTGAAATCCGTCACCTCTGGTAACGGCCTTCACCAATTGTCCTTCTTCATAAGTTATACTTATTGAAGCCCCATCATATTTAAGCTCACAAGTAAATTCTACCTCAGCATCGCCAAGTATTCGCTGAATGCGCTTTTCCCAATCCTCCAAATCTTCTTTGGAATAAGAATTATCCAAAGAATACATACGATGGGCATGCACTATGGTATTGAATTTTTTTGTGATATCACCGCCAACGCGCAAGGTTGGTGAAGCTGCGTCATAAAACTCAGGGTGCTTCGCTTCAAGGTTTTGCAGCTCCTTTAGTTTCATATCAAATTCATAGTCTGATATGGTGGGATGGTCCAACACGTAGTAATTGTGGTTATGTTCCCGCAATTCTCGGCGCAACTCCTCTATTTTTTCCTTTATAATCATTTATACTTGGTCTTTTTTAATCCATTTTGGCAATGCCAATGGTTTGTATTCTTTCATTTGTTTTAACAATCCATCAACAGAATCATCAACCAACAACATATTATAGTTTTCTATTTTCAGAAAGCCATGAGCGACCATTTTACGCAACATTTTCAACAAATCATCATAGAATCCATTGGTGTTGAGTATTCCTATTGGTTTTTGATGCAGGCCTAGCTGAGCCCATGTGATCATCTCGAACAACTCTTCTAATGTACCATACCCTCCGGGAAGTGTAATTATTCCATCAGACAAATCATGCATTTGCAGTTTACGCTCCTGCATGTTCTCTGTGACAATCAATTCGGTTAAACCCACATGAACAACTTCCTTTAATGTTAAGAAATCAGGAATAATCCCAATAACCTTACCCTCGTTTTCCAGTGCGCCTAGGGCTACTTTCCCCATAACACCGATCTTTGAACCACCATAAACCAAGGTGGTTCCATTTTTAGCCAAGGTCATTCCCAAATCATAAGCGGCCAATAATACATCAGGATCATTACCTTCACTACTGCCACAAAAAACGACTATACTTTTCATACGATTAATAGGTTCAATTTTTGAGTTTGCCTTTCAACATTCTGTCATTGCCAAACATATCTTTATGAAGTTCCACTTCGGAAAAATCATTCGCTAATAGTGCTTTTGTTTCTTCACTGAGATACTGATTCAGTTCAAAATACAAACAACCCCCTTTTTTTAAGTTAGATTTGGCGAATTCACTGATTTTTCGATAATAAACCAAAGGATCTTTATCTTCGACAAACAATGCCAACTCCGGCTCATTTTCAATTACATTAGGCTTCATACGTTCCTTCTCCAACATCCTGACATACGGTGGATTGGAAACAATTATATCGTATTTTTCTTCAAGATATTCCAGTTTGAAAATATCAGCTTGAATAAACCCCACTTCCACTTTATTCAACCTCGCATTCTCCTGTGCCATGTCCAAAGCCGTTTCAGAGATGTCAATGGCATCAACTTTGGCATTCTTTAAATACTTTGCCAATGCTATTGCTATACATCCGCTTCCTGTACCAATGTCTAAAATATTGATTTCCTTATTTTCAATTAATTCAAAATCATCAATAATCCAGCGGACCAATTCCTCTGTTTCAGGCCTGGGAATCAGGACATTTTCATTTACCTTAAATACCAAATCCATAAATTGGGTAGACCCTAAAATATATTGAATGGGCTTTTCCTGCTTTAATTGACCCAAAGCCTCAAACAAGGGCTGTTCATCAGTCTTAGTGACCACTAATTGGGGTTTTAATGCTAAAACAAAGCGCTCCAATTCTAAATAATGCTCGATTACAAGATAAAAAAAGCTATCAACTTCTTCCTTTGAATAAATGGTATCAAGCTCCTTGTGGTAAATATTTTTGATTTCCTTTAAAAGCATAATCAAATTTGTTTCAACATCCAAACCGGACAAGAAAAATGACCTGTATTTCCCATAGGGGCTTCGATATATTCAAAACCGGTTTTCTTATATAGTTTTTGGGCGGCTGCCATATACGGCATCGTCTCTAAATAGCAGAGCTCAAAACCATATTCCTTTGCACGGTCCAAACATTTATTAATCATACTGGACCCGAGTCCCCGCCCTCTTGCCTCTTCCAAAAAATACATTTTTTGTAGCTCACAAACGTTACCCTTAGATCCCTCTAATTGGGCAATTCCTGCGCAACCGATTATCTTACCCTGATCTTCAATTACAAAATATGTGGCCTTTGCAACGTCATAATTCTCAAACATATGATCCAATGCCACATCTGCATAGGCTGTACCTACTTTAGGCACACCTAAATCAATCAGCACTTTTCGAATTACAATAGCCACATCAGCGTTATCATTAGGCCGAATTTCCCGTATCAATGCAGTTTCCATATTTTGTAAAACCAGTATGTTTTAAAGTCCTATTTTAGCGGAGTGAAGATACATGAAATAAACTTTTAGAATAAATGAATAAAGCATTTTCCATTTTGGTGATATGTGTATTTTTCTTTAGCTGTAATATCCGAGAAAAACCTGAGTTTATTGGAGTTGAAAATATTGGTATTGCGAGAGCAAGTTTTGACACAGTAAACCTCAGGGCCAACGCCGTTTTCAAAAATGGAAATGATCTAGGTGGAACATTGTTAACGGACGAAATTAAGGTATTCATTGACAGTACTTATGTTGCGACGGTTTCTTCGGAGGCATTTAGCGTTCCTCCTAGGGATGAATTTACAGTTCCACTATTGGTGAAATTCTCTACTTCAAAACTTTTCCAAGAGGGTAATGGCGGCCTATTTGGAGCCATTCTGAAACAAGTATTGAACAATAAGGTCGAAGTGCGTTTCAAAGGGGATTTGACGTATAAGCTTGCTGGCTTTTCATTTGATTACCCTATTGATCATAGCGAAGAAATACTTATCAAATAAATGTCTTTAGACGGTACATATATGAAACGGGCCCTACAACTGGCCAGAAACGGACTTGGATCTTCCGCTCCCAATCCTATGGTAGGTGCGGTGATTGTATATAAAAACAGAATAATTGGCGAAGGATACACCAGCGCTTACGGTGGGCCACATGCAGAGGTAAATGCCATTAATGCTGTCAGGGATAAGGAATTATTATCAGAAGCGATTCTTTATGTTACCCTGGAACCTTGTTCACATCATGGAAAGACGCCACCTTGTGTCGACTTAATTGTAAAACAGAAAATACCCAAAGTGATTATAGGTGTTTTGGACCCTCATGATAAGGTAGCTGGTAAAGGTGTAAAGCGATTAAAAGATGCTGGTTGCAACGTAACTGTTGGGGTTCTTGCAAAAGAGTGTGAAGCTCATCATAGAAGATTCTTGACATTCCACAAAAAGCAACGACCCTATATTATATTAAAATGGGCCGAAACCAGAGATGGATTCATTGCACCAGAAAAAAATAAAAGAGGCATTGAAGCACAACCCTATTGGATATCAAATAAATATGCAAGGCAGCTGGTTCATAAATGGCGTAGCCAAGAACAAGCTATTCTAGTAGGTACGAATACTGTTTTAGATGACAATCCCATGCTGAATGTTCGTCAATGGTTTGGAAAATCACCAATTAGAATCGTCTTGGATAAAGATTTAAAAATTAAAGGGAATTATCATATCCTTGACCAAAGTGCAAAAACCATCATCTTCACAAGAGTCGAGGATAAATCGCTATGGCTGAACGGGATTGATTATGAGGTTATTGATTTCACAAAAAACAGACCACAACAAATTTGTGAAGTTTTACATAAACACAATATTACGAGTGTTTTAATTGAAGGAGGAGCTCAAACACTTCAGTCTTTTATTGATGCGAAATTGTGGGATGAAGTTCGAGTTGTTACAGGAAAAACTAACTTTGGCGATGGACTGAAAGCTCCAAAATTTGCTGGAAATATCGTCCGTACATTAGAGGTTGAAGCAGATAGTATAACTATTTATCAGCATGATTAAGAATATCATATTTGACTTTGGGGATATTTTCATTAATCTGGATAAGGAGATTGTTTTCCGTGAAATACAAAAATATGGTAAGCCGATACTGACCCCAGAGCTGATAACCCTTAGCAATGCGTTCGAAGTGGGACAAATATCATCAGAAGCCTTTATTGATGGCCTACAATCCTACTTCCCAAAAGCATCATCACAAGATATTATAGCCATATGGAATGGCATGTTATTGGACTTCCCGGATTATCGATTGGATTTTATTGAGAATCTGGCCAATGAAAAGAAATATCGCCTTTTTTTGCTAAGTAACAATAATGCTTTGCACGAACAGGAAGCAATCAAAATTATGGGGAACGCTAATTACGAACGTTTTAAATGCAGCTTTGAGCAATTTTACCTTTCGCATGAAATACATTTGAGAAAGCCAAATGCCGACAGCTATGAATTTGTTCTTGAGAAAAACGCATTAGACCCCAATGAAACATTTTTTGTTGATGATACGTTTGAAAATACACAATCGGCAAGCAAATTGGGGATTAAAACCTGGAACCTAATCGTAGGACAAGAAGATATAATTCAATTAAAATCAAAATTATAAATGTTTGATCTTGCACTTAGCATATGTTGTTCCAGTTTAATATTTGTAATATTTAAACTCTATTCGGTGTACAAGATTGATACGGTTTATGCTATTATCACCAATTACGTAGTTGCGTGCCTCGTAGGGTTGTTTTTTTATTCAGGGGAAATAAATCCCTCTGAGATAGCCCAGCAACCTTGGTTTTTGGGCACTTTGCTTTTAGGTTTTCTCTTTATTGTGGTATTCAATCTAATCGCCAAAACTTCACAAACCGTTGGGGTCTCCGTAGCTTCTGTGGCAACTAAGATGTCATTGGTGATCCCTGTTATTTTTGGGGTCCTGGTATACAAAGAGGAACTTGGGACAATTAAAGTGATTGGTATTCTTCTAGCACTGGCCGCTGTTTATTTTGCATCAATCAAAGAAAAACAGATTTCAATTAAGAAGTCTGCCCTTATATTACCCATATTGGTGTTTCTAGGTTCTGGAATAATTGACACCAGTATTAAATATGTACAGGAAGTCCACATAAAAGAAAATGAATTTCCACTTTTTTCTGCAACGGTTTTTGCTGCGGCAGCCGTGGTAGGTCTTGTTTTTATTGGCTTTAAGACGCTAAAAACTCCTTTTAAGATAAATCTTAGGAATGTTTTAGGTGGAGTTGCCTTAGGCATCCCCAATTATTTTTCGATTTACTATCTACTGAGGGCATTGCAAAACCCTTTTTTAAATAGCGCCTCGGTATTTACCATCAACAATGTGGCCATTGTAATGTTATCTACATTATTAGGTATCATTTTGTTCAAAGAGCGAATAAGTCTTAAAAATTGGGGCGGTATCGCCCTTGCTATCATTAGTATAATCCTAGTAGCAATATTCTAATGGAAAACTCGGATACCTATAAAACTTTGGCCAAACCTTCGAATGAAGTACTCTTTAAAGAGAAAAAGAGCAAGTTTTTCGGCTATGCATTTCCAATAACTTCTGAAGATGACATAAAACCTATAATAGAAGGTCTAAGAAAAAAACATCATACAGCAAATCATGTGTGTTATGCTTGGCAACTAGGTGTTTCTACTATTAGTTATCGAGCAAATGACGATGGGGAACCAAGTAATTCCGCAGGAATGCCAATTTATGGGCAAATTCAATCTTTTGAACTTACAAATGTTCTCATTGCTGTTGCTCGAATTTTTGGTGGAACAAAACTAGGTGTTGGTGGATTGATAAGTTCGTACCGTAAAGCCGCCCAAATGGCACTCGAAGAATCAAAAATAATTAAGAAAACAATACGCGTGGACATTGAGGTTATGTTTGGTTATCCTGATATGGATAAGGTAATGCGAATCATAAAACAAAATCAATTGGAAATTGTATCCCAACAACTGGAAATGGATTGTAACATCACCGTAAGCGCTGTAAGGAGCAAGGCCCAACCAATTGCGCTCAAATTCAATACACTTAAGGGTGTTGTTGCAATAGAGAAGGACAATTAAATCTTGAGTCTTTCAAGAATATAATCTGGGCATTTTATCGGCTTATTTTTTTCGGCATCCATAAAGGCAAGTACAGTATTCGCTTCGGCCAATAATTCTTTCTTTTCATTATATATTTCATAGTCAAACGCAATCCTAACAAGTGGTCTTTTTCGTAAGATCGTGCGCACTGTAAGAAGGTCATCATAAACCGCTGATTTTTTGTAATTGATGCTCAATGATATTACTGGCAGGATAATTCCGTTTTTTTCCATCTCTTTGTAAGAAATTCCCAACACCCTTAACCACTCGACCCTTCCCATCTCCAAATATTGCGGATAATTACCGTGATACACCACGCCCATTTGGTCGGTTTCGCCATAACGAACCCGAAAAGAAATATCATTAAAATCCATAATTATTCAACTAAAAATTATATATTTAAAAGCTTCTGAAAGGAGCCCGTTAACATGCGAAAAAAAAAGGGGAAATTCAACCCCAATTCATTTTTTTTTTAGGATTTTTGTTCACATATTTGTCAAACCTAATTTACTCTTGCAAATTATAAGAACCATAAGCTAATTACGCTTAAAAATAACCAAATAATAAGAGAAATTTCTATAATGAGTGTAACTGCGAATTCCGTTTGGAAAAATTGTTTGTCGTTTATCCAAGATAATATCCAACCGCAGGCATTCAAAACATGGTTTGAGCCCATTAAACCGGTTAAACTTTCAGAAAACGCATTGAGTATTCAAGTGCCCAGCAAATTCTTCTACG
>CBDUKE010000009.1:0-47180 GCA_965367725.1 uncultured Maribacter sp.
ACAAACCAAAGGCCATTATTCCGATTAAGAATAAAACGATGCCCGTACCAATGGATATGTTGCGTTGGTTTTTTTCTCTTTGTTCAGACAGATCCAATTCAATTTGTTTCTGTGACACTTCATGGTCGGTTCGTAGATCAGCTATTTGCTGCACTTTTTCTACATTGATTAAACTATCCCTATAGGCAATATGGGCCTTATAATATGTATAGGACGTGGCTTGGTCGCCCTTTGCCTCATACAATTCGGAAAGTTTTAAGTTCGCTTCACTTATTTGCTCTTTTAACGCATATTGGGTTGCCAAATCCAAACTTCTTTCAGCATATCTTAAAGCGGTCGGGAAATCTTTTTTTCTTAGGTAGATGTCAGACATATAGGTGAGATACACTGATATAGGATAATAATCCTCTAACTCTTCTAGAATTGTTATGGCTTCGTTGATGTTAGATTCGGCCAGAAAGTCCTTTCCTTGTTCGGCATTGACCATTCCCATATTCCCTAAAGCATAGGCTTTTCCTACAGGGTAATTCACCTTTTGAAAAATAGTTCCTGCTTCTACATTATAATCTAGTGCAACATCATATTGCTTTTGTTTAAAATAATACTCGCCAGTATTTAATAATGCAGTTGCTAAAGAAACTGAATCATCTGTCTCTCTTAGGATTTCAATTGATCTGGAATAGTAATTCTTAGCATTGTCAGTGTTTCCTATGACAGAATAAACATCGGCAATGGCATAATAAGCAGATCCCTCCCCTTTCTTGTAACCCTCAATTTTGGCCGTTTCTGCAGCCTTAAAATAAGCTTCCAAAGCAATTTCCAAATCTCCAAGGAGAATATGCTGACTTCCTTTTTGATAGTACCCTCGAAACAAGTATAAATTATTGTCTTCAAACTTCGATAACGCTATAAGTTCTTCAGCGTATTGTAAAGAGAGCTCGAGGTCCCTCCTCTCGTTAAAGGATAAATTCCTGAGTAATTCCAATTTTTCTTCTCCTTCAAGTCGATTGTCATGATATATTTTAGCTAAGCTATCCGCCATGCGTTGATCTTGACCAGAAATAAAATGAAAATGAAAACAAAAGAAGCCTATCAACAAATAATAGGCCTTTCTTTTAATTGATAAAAGCATATTTTAAGGATTACCACTTAATCGAGGATCAATAGAGTAATTCAAATGATTATTGCCCGTTGCATATACACTGAAATTGATGGTGTATACGTCATGTTTTCCATCTAAATTACTATCGTCAGTTACTGTTAAATTAACGTTTCCACTTCTACCGGGTGACCCTAGGGCAGGTGAAGAAAAAAAAGGAATATCGTTGGGATCATTGGCATCAGTTTCATGAACAACACTATTTATCGCAACCGAATATCCACGGTCTATTCCTGTAGGATATTTCGTGGCACCTATCCAAGTTACATCATTGTTAATATACACCTGTGATGTGAAATCTTCTATTGTTCCATTAGGTGAATTTCCATGATTGGTATCTCCTAGTGTACATAAACCATCAACCACCGACTGTGCTGGTGGATATGGCTTCTTCGCATAAAGAGTGCTTGCTTCAACGGTTAATGTAATACTTACTGGTTTTCCCATAATTTATAATTTTTTGATTAGTTTAAAATAGTTTAAAAATCTAATTTAAAATATTTGATGTATATGTCAATTTGAAATAGGACGAAACATCATAATTATTGTCCGAACGTATCTATTTATTTACCAAATCTTTTTTGAGGGAAACATTTTTTAGCTTATTTACATAATACATTTTCATCATCCCTTTATTTTTGACTTCCAATTCCCCTCTATAACTACAATCAAAACTATCCTTGATTAGCAGATATGTCTTTTCTGAGATATTAATTTTCCCTGGCTCAGAGGAAGATTCCATCCGGGAGGCCACATTAACGGTATCGCCCCAAATATCGTAGGCAAATTTTCTGGTTCCTACCACTCCGGCTACCACAGGGCCCGTATGAATACCAATACGAATGTCATAGGGCATGATATTTTCTTCAGCTATTTTTTTGGTTTCATCCATGATCTGGCTAATTTCAAAAGCAGCTTGTACCATTTTTAACGCGTGATCTGCCTTATGAAAATGCAGGCCTCCCGCACACATATAGGAATCGCCCATAGTTTTGATTTTTTCCAGTCCATGCTTATCCATAACGCCATCGAACTTGGAAAAATAATAATTTACACTCCGCACTAAATTTTCAGGCGATAAGTTTGATGAAGAACGTGTAAAATTTTTAAAATCTGTGAATAGGACCGTGACCGACTCAAATTTTTGGGCCTTTACCTTTCCACTTTCTTTTAATTCCAATGCGGTTTCTTCCGGTAGGATATTGCGTAATAATTTGTCGGATTTATTTTTTTCTTCCTCAATAATACGGTTCGTTTTTTTTATAAAACTATACCGTTGATACAGGCTTAAGGCCAGTAACACAATTAATACCGTGGTGATCACAGCAGCATAATTTAGATTCCGCTGTCTTTTTCCTTTTAATTCCAGGATTTCAGACTCTTTTTTATGCAGATCAACTTCTATCTGTTTCTGCGAAACTTCATAATTGGTGCGTAGATTAGCTGTTTCCTGTACAGATTTGATGTTTTTTACACTATCTCTATATGCAATATGATTTCTGTAATATTTGTATGACTCCGCTGAATTTCCAGCTTGTTCATATAGTTTGGAAAGTTGAAGATTGGCCTCACTAATTTGCTCTTTTAATCCGTAGGTTGTGGCCAGCTCTAGGCTTCTTTTTGCATACCTTAGGGCAGCAGTTAAATCATTTTGCCGTGCATAAATGGCCGCCAAATAAGGTAAAAATGCTGAAATGCCGTAATAATCCTGAAGTTCCTCAAGCATTGCTATGGCTTCATTGAGGTGTTTTTTTGCAAGTTCCTCCTTTCCCTGTTCGGCATACACCATGCCCACACTACCCAAGTAATAGGCCATTCCAATGGCATGATTAGCCTTCTTAAAAATGAGACCGGCCTCCTCAAAATAGTGTAATGCCGCATCATATTTCTTGTTGAGGAAAAGTTCATCGCCTGCATTTGATAAGGCGGTAGCCAATGAAATAGAATCGTTGGTCTTTCTGAGTAATTCTATGGCTTTATTGTAGTACGTTTCTGCGTTACTGAAGTTGCCTTTTAAGGAATAAATGTCGGCAATAGACATATTAGCTATGCCTTCACCTTCTGTATATTTTGCGATAACAGCAGCCTCCCCGCTCTTCATAAAAGCGTCTAGCGCTATCTCCAAATCACCCAGGAGTCTATAATTATTACCTTTTTGAAGATACCCGCTGTGTAAGAACATAGCATTGTTCTCGGACTTTGACAACACTATGAGTTCCTCCGCATATTTTAAAGATAATTGGAGGTCATTTATTTCGTTGTACGCCAAACTTCTTAATAATTTCAATTTGGCGGAATCTTTTAGAGTATTTTCCTCATAGATTTTTACCAGGCTATCGGCAACTCTTTGGTCCTGTGCCAAAATGCGTACAGATTGAAAATTAAAAATGCATAACGCTACGCAGACTTTAAGAATGTAATTTAAACAGTTCAATGTAATCAGGTATTACCCTTTAATTTTGGATCTATTTCAAAGGGCCCAAGAACTCTGCCCAATCCCATCCCAAATAAGAAGCAGCCACCTAGCACATGAATTTTAAAATTGATGTAGTAGCAATGAAACTTCCCTACCAAATTTTGATCATTCCTAACCTTGGCTTGTACATACCCATACCGCTTGCCTCCCCCATTTAGGACAGGAGCTTTAAAAAAATCTACACTACTGCCTTTATTCGTAGCTTCAAAAACAACGCTATGTATTGTAATGGCATATCCCGGGTCATTGGTAACTCCCACCCATCTCACTTCATTGTCTATAAACACCTCTGATATAAAGTTCTCATTGGTTCCATCTATAGAAAGCCCGCTATTATCATCTGTCATCATCGTATTATTCTCAATATCGGTCTTTGTGGGATTAGCGATGGCATGGAGATTGGCGGCTTCTACGGTTAATGTAATATTTACTTTTTGGCCCATAATTTCATTTATTAGTTAACGCGGGGTATATCTTTTAGTCATCTAGCAGAATGATATTAGCCTATATAATCTTAATAAAAAAGCGAATTGGTACGAAGAGCCTCAATTTTTGTCCGAAACCCCCTATTTATTTACCGAAGGTGTTTTAGAAGTTTAATTTTTTAGGGCATTTATATAGTACATCTTCACTTTGCCCCTATTTTTTGCCTCAATTTCCCCGCGATACTCGCAATCAAAATCTGATTTTATGAATTCATAGGTGCTTTTTGAGATATTGATCTTCCCGGGTTCTGACATCGATTCCATTCGGGAGGCGACATTTACCGTATCTCCCCAAATATCGTAGGAGAATTTTTTACTGCCAACCACACCTGCGACTACCTTCCCCGTATTGATCCCTACACGGATATCAAAATAAATTTGACCTTCTTGTGCATTGTGCTTTGTCTCCTCCACAAAATCCACTATTTCAAATGCCGCTTGTACCATTTTAAGGGCATGGTCCTTGGTTGGGTATGGCAAGCCGCCTGCGCACATATAGGAATCCCCAATGGTTTTTATTTTTTCCAAGCCGTACTTTTCCATAATATCATCGAATTTGGAAAAGTAAACCCCTACCGTTTTCACCAATTTTTCCGGGTCCAAATCTTCTGAGTAATGGGTAAACCCCTTAAAATCGGTAAACAAAACAGTCACAGAATCAAATTTTTTGGCTTCTACCTTACCAAATTTCTTTAATTCGGCAGCAGTTTCCACGGGAAGTATATTTAGCAACAAACTATCAGAGCGATCCCGTTCGTTTTCTATGATCTCTTTTGTTTTTCGTATAAACTGATTACGTCTGTACAACCCAAAGGCCAAGAGGCCTATTAAAAATAAGGCAATGGCGGTCCCAATCGTTATGTTAGTTTGGTTTTTATTTCTTTGTTCTGCCAGATCTACCTCCATTTGTCTTTTGGCAACCTCTTGATTGGCCATATTCTGAACTTGGGTAATATTACGTACACTGTCTTTAAATGTGATGTGGCTTTTATACATTTTAAAGGATTCTGCCACATTACCCCTCTTTTCATGAAGTTCTGACAGTTTTAAATAGGCACCACTAATCTGATCTTTAAGCCCAAATTGTTGTGCCATTTCAAGGCTTCTTTGGGCAGCACCAAATGCGCTATCCCAATCATCACGCAGCAGATACATATCAGCCATATAGGTGAGATACACACAAATGGGATAATAATCGCCCAATTCTTCAAGCAACGTAATCGCACCGCTGATATTCTCCTCAGCAATTGTATTTTGCCCTAATTGGGCATAGGCCAATCCTATATTACCCATGTTATATGCCATGCCTACTTTAGAATCCTTGGCTTTGAATATTGGCCCGGATTCTTTGAAAAACAATAAGGCCGAATCGGGTTTGGCCATATTCAAGTTATACTGGTCCCCCAAATTCTCCATGGCATATGCGTAATTCAATGAATCACCCAATTCCTTAAAAATATTAATGGCATTTTTGTAATATTGGATTGTATTTTGGTTATTGCCCATGCTACCATAGACCCCGGCAATACCTAAATAGAAAACACCAAGACTTTTTTTACTTTCTAATTTCTCAGCCATTTTCATGCCTTCAAAAAGGCTTGCCAATGCCTGGCTCAGGTCACCTTTTAACGTTAGGGCATTTCCCATTTGCATATAGGCATTACTAATACGCTGTGTAGAATCAGCAGCTTTTGCCCTGCGGAGGAGTTCTTCAGCAAATTGTAACGATTTTTCGGGATCTGGATTATTTGTGGCAAGGTTGTTCAAAAGTTGCAACCGGTCTTTTTCTTCGAATTTTCCACTGGTATAGATCAGTTCCAGGCTATCGGCCATAGCTTGGTTTTGGCCATAAACCATGGTAGATAGCATAAAAAAAAAGCCTAGTGTTACATAGACTTTTTTAATGCAATCTATTTTTATGAAACGATAATTCGTCATAAGTATATTGTAATCGAAGTTTATGGTACCTTGATTTTTGTATGATATTTATTACTATTCGTCATTTATAAAAAGTAATCTACTAAATTTGTAAGAGCGATAATTTGAGGTGGGACGAGACACCATAAATAGTGTCCGAAAACCCCTATTTAGTTACCGAAGGTGTTTTAGAAATCTAATTTTTTAAGGCATTCACAAAGTACATCTTCACTTTACCCCTATTTTTTGCCTCAATTTCCCCGCGATACTCGCAGTCAAAAGCAGTGTTTATAAGTTCATAGGTGCTATTAGAGATATTGATCTTCCCGGGTTCTGACATTGATTCCATTCGGGAGGCGACATTTACGGTATCGCCCCAAATATCGTAGGAGAATTTTTTACTGCCAACCACACCTGCGACTACCTTCCCCGTATTGATCCCTACACGGATATCAAAATAAATTTGACCTTCTTGTGCATTGTGCTTTGTCTCCTCCACAAAATCCACTATTTCAAATGCCGCTTGTACCATTTTAAGGGCATGGTCCTTGGTTGGGTATGGCAAGCCGCCTGCGCACATATAGGAATCCCCAATGGTTTTTATTTTTTCCAAGCCGTACTTTTCCATAATATCATCGAATTTGGAAAAGTAAACCCCTACCGTTTTCACCAATTTTTCCGGATCTAAATCTTCTGAGTAATGGGTAAACCCTTTAAAATCTGTAAACAAAACCGTGACAGACTCGAATTTTTTGGCTTTTACCTTGCCATTTATCTTCAATTCCGCTGCAGTTTCCTCAGGTAGTATATTAAGCAACAAACTATCAGAGCGATCCCGTTCGTTTTCAATGATCTCTTTTGTTTTTCGTATAAACCGATTACGCCTATACAACCCAAAGGCCAAGAGGCCTATTAAAAATAAGGCAATTGCGGTCGCGATCGTTATGTTTAGTTGGTTTTTACTTCTTTGCTCTGCAAGAGTTACCTCCAATTGACTTCGGGCAACCTCTTGGTTGGCCATCTGCTGCACTGTGTTAATATTTTTAACGCTATCCTTAAAAGTTATATGTTTCTTATAATACGTAAGGGATTCTACAGCATTGCCCCTCTTTTCATGAAGCTCTGACAGTTTTAAATAGGCATCACTTATTTGATTTTTGAGCCCATATTGTTGTGCCATTTTAAGGCTTCTTTGGGCAGCACCGAAGGCGCTATCCCAATCATCACGCAGCAGATACATATCTGCCATATAGGTGAGATATACACAAATGGGAAAATAATCCCCCGATTCTTCAAGTAAAGTGATCGCTTGGCTAATATTCTCTTCGGCAATCGAATTTTGCCCCAATTGGGCATACGCCAGGCCTTTATTACCCAGGTTATAAGCAAGACCAGTCTTGAAGTCCAAAGCCTTAAAAAGAGGTCCCGAACGTTCAAAATAGAGCAAGGCAGAATCGGGTTTGGAAAGGGTAAGATTGTAAAAATCCCCCAAATTTTCCAAAGTAATGGCGTAGGTCTGAGGATCATTGACTTCTTTAAGAATGGAGAGGGCATTTTTATAATACTGAATGGTGTTCTTATGGTTGCCCATTACGCTGTAAACCCCGGCAATAGCGACGTACAACTTCCCCAATTCTTTTTTTCCTTCGGTTTCCTTTGCGATTTTTACACCTTCAAAATAGCTGGCCAAAGCCTGGCTTAAATCTCCTTTAAGCTTAAGGTTATTCCCCTTTTGTTGAAACCCGGCAATGATATACCCGGTGGAATCCACGGCTTGAGCCCTACGCAAAAGCTCTTCGCTATATAGTAATGCTTTTTCAGGATTCTGATGGTTAAAGGCGAGGTCGTTAAGCAATTCCAACCGGTCTTTTTCTTCAAATTCCCCACTGTTATAAATCAATTCGAGTCTGTCAGCCACCACCTGGTCTTGCCCATAAAGCCCAAAACCAGAAACAAAAAGAAAGCCCAGCATAAGCAAGACTTCCCTAGTACCTGTTTGTATATAAAAAATAGATCGGTGTTTCTGCATTAAGTTCCAATTACATAAGCTAACATTATTTCCCCACTTTGATATCTGGATCAATTTCATAACTAAATGCCCCAATGCTGAACCTTATGATGTATTTATAGGTGTTACCTTTCGATTTATCCTTTACTTTTGCTTTCACTTTTTTCTTCCCGTTATTTAGCTTACCTGAAGTTTTATTTTTTTTAAAAATCTTTTCCCGATTTGGTTTAGTCTCGTCTTCAACTATTTCAATCTCATCAATATGTACTGCGGCCCCCGATGATGATGAGCCAACCCATTCAATATCATCATTCGCTTGCACGAGTATGGTAAATTTTTCGGGGACATCAATGTTTTCAACCTGCGTCCCTTCGCTAGCTGAAAAGGAAAAAGCTGCATCCTTGTTATTGTTATTTAATTCATTGGTATCCACATTTAATGTAACTACATGAGGCCCTTGGGCGAAAGAAGCACTACTGAAGGTCAATAGTGTAAGAACAATTAAAATAAAAAGTTGTTTCCTGGTTTTCATAATCGGGTTTTGATTTATTAATAAACTGTAAATTATAAGGTCTTGACCATAAAAATAGGATAATAAGGACGGAACATACCTATGAATGTCCCAAGAGGCCTAAATAATTACCCAAGCTAAATCATTTAAGGGAATATACTACAAATTAGGGCCACGGTACAATAGCATTACAAATGGTCAAGGGTAGAAATAAAATTGGGAATTCTAATGTATTTACTATCTTTCGTTGGTTGATTGTATTCCCGTGGACGAATCAACTATCAATCAATTAAAATTGAATTGTATGAAGCAATCACAAGAAACCAAAAAAGAGGAGAAGGCAATACCCTATGAGAATTCTCAAATTATAGGCGGACATGCAGAAGAATTAGTAGATCATTATTGGGGTAGTATCAATTATGTGGCAGATCTAATTAGAGCTTCAGAAATAAAGGCGGGTCTAATCCTGTCATTCTATGGTATTTTATTAAACTTTGTCTATCAAAATCTTGAGTTGGTAATTGCGCATGCAGCAACGTATCAAATACTATATGTGTTATTGGCACTCTGGTTTGTTTTTACCGGGGCATCAATTTACTTCAGTATCAAATGTTTTATGCCGCATATTGAGGCTAAATACGATAAGAACGTATTTTTCTTTGGGGATGTTATTTCTAAATTTGGTAATATCAAGGAATTCTCCAAAACCTTTTATCATATAAGTTTGAATGAGGCTGAGCTGTTTGATCAATTGGGGCAACAAATCTATATAAATTCAAAAATAGCTGCCTTAAAATTTAAAAATGTAAATCGTTCCATACGACTTTTGGGAATACAATTGATTATGCTTTTCATAATTACTGCCTACTATTTTGTTACTATACCATAGTGATAAAAGCATTGAAGTATTAAGCCTATTGTTTTATTCCCAATATTCTTTTGAATTCCTTGCGTTCGCATTTATAGAATTTGACCAGCCATTTTCTATAGTTGCTTTTTTTAAAGGTATTTGCCCTTGTACATTATTAGTATGTACTAGTTAGTACCCCTTTGATCTAAATCATCACAAAATTTATATAAATGTTTGGCTTATTTTAATTATTAAAAGTATACTATTAGGGCAAGGACAGCAACTTTCCCATTTCCAAGACTTTAAGGCAAGACAATTAAGTTAATCCTATAAATCGATCATATAGCCAATGCTAAGGTTAAAGTAGCCTGTGGTGGGCAGGTTTGATTCATTGGCCAAGGCGGAAGGAAAGTTTATTGAATAGCCCAATTCCACATCGAAAGAATTACTGCTAAACTGCAAAGGTATATTTACTTGGGTATTGATCAAATCAAACACATCGTTCTCCAAATAATTGGTAATCAGTACCCCATTTTGCAAAGTGGTCTGTGCCAATTCCAGGGTTTGTTGTCCGGCTACAAAACTTAGCTGCGGTTTTAATTTTAATCCCAGCTCTTTTGTTTTGACCAGTTGAAAAGCAACAAAACTTCGGGAGTCTATCTGGAACGAATTGTCTTCTCCGAACAAATAAGTGCAGCTGAGTTGTGTTCCCAAGGTTCTTTTCTTGTTTTTGATGCCCAAGCCAACACTTACGGCATTGGTAAAAGGGTTTTCCACACCTTCAGAATAGAAGTATCTTGCATAGGAAGTATACAACCTCACCTGTTTTTTCTTGTCCAAACTTGTACCATAGCCCAAAGTCCCCGTTGTATAATCCCAGTTTGGGATGAATTCGCTATAATAAACACCCGATAGGCTCGCAAAGAAACCTTTGGAGTGCATATAGGTAATCTGTGGCCGTACATTATATTGGTCAATGCCAATATCGCGCCCAGAAAAGTAAGTATCACTACTATAATTGGCAGACAAATAAACGAATTGAAAATCTGATACGGATGCTATAAAGGATTCCATATCCTGGTCTTCCATAAGAAGGTTGTCAATTATTTCATCAACTTCATTATCTTCAGTGGTTTTTTCTTGGGAAAATGCACAGGACAGCCCCAATAGCACCAACCATAAAGTGAACATTTTTTTCATATAGGAAAACAAGCAAAAGTAATCGGGTTTTTACCCAATTACTTTTTCAAGTACTATGTTTATTGCGATTTAATTACCGCCTTTTGTCTTCTTTTTTCTTCCTTCCTTGACAGATTCGCGCAACTCATTCCTGTTTTCACCCTGTCTGGTCATCATTCTAGCACGTATTTGCTCCCGTTGTTCTTCAGTCAATGAAGCCCTAAATTGTTCTTTTAAATCTTGGACATGGCCTCTATTCGCTTCCATTAACTTTCGTTGTTCTGCAGTAAATGAGGCCACCAACATATCTTGTCTTTCTTTTTTGGTAAGTGCCTGGTTTTTTAGCAGCGCCAATTGTTCTGCTGTAAGACTGGCTTTAATGGCTTCCCTGTTAGTTTTTATCAATTCGCGTTGCGCCAGCAAAAGTTCATTTTGAGCTTCTGTTAGATTTTCCATAGCGATACTTTCTTGGGCCAATGCGCTTGAAATCCCAAAGAGCAGCATAAATAAAATGGAGACTATTGTTTTTATAGATTTCATGTTTTTTTAGTTTTACTTATTAATGCCGCATTCTTCTTATTGACAAGGGCTTTAATAAATAGTTCTTCCTTTTCGTTTATTTAATCAAATTCGGTTTTATCAAATAATGCTTCCCCTAGCATATAATTATCTACAAATTCATCTAGTTCAGTATCTTCAACAAAAAGCGAGCTGATCAGAATATCATTTTCGCCCTGGTAAAAATCTTCATTGGCCAAACCTTTGTTCAATTGTTCCATAGTATCGGATACAATGGCAGGTATCTCCTCGATTTGTGGTACTGTACTGGTTTTGAATAAGGTCAGAACAAATAAAACCGCAATGGCAGCCGCTGCAGCCCAGAATATTTTATTTCGGTATAAGGGCAGTACCCTGCTCTTGTCTTCAATACCGACTTTCGCCAAGATTTCACTTTTCGATTTGGAAAAGTAATCTTCGGGCATACCTAGGCCCAAATCCTCGATGTGCATTTTCTGCAGCTTTTCCTCCAATGCCTTTTGATCGGTATCCTTATGTTTGTTCAATGGTTCCATACTATTTATTAGACCTTGGTTTTTGTAAAAAGTTCAACATCAAGCATTTTTTCTTCGATATGTTTTACCGTATTATAATAGGATGACTTTAAGGTGCCTTCTTTTACACCAAGAATAGCTGCCATTTCACGGAATTTTAAATCGTCATAATATTTCATCTGAAATATTTTTCGCTGCTTCTCGGGAAGCTCGGACAAAACACGTTGTAGTTTTAATTGTACCGCTCTTCCTTCGAAATAAATGTCTTCGGTTAAAATGTTCAGATAATTATTGGCTTCATCATCGAGGGAGGCGTGCTGTTTTTTATTTTCATTTTCCAAAAACCGAAGTGATTCGTTGTATGCTATTCTATACATCCAGGTGCTCAATGAACTTTGCTGCTTAAAATTGGGCAAGCTCTTATAAATTCTTAAAAATGTATTTTGAAGTACATCATCGGCATTTTCATGCGTGTGCACCAACTTTCGAATATGCCAATACAAACGCTGCTGATACTGGTCCAATAATTCGGCAAATGCCTTGTCGCTGTACCTGGGGCTCGTCAATCTTTTAATAAAATCAGCTTCGCTTTTCAAGGTTGGGGTAATTTAAACGAATTTAAAATGATGATGTATACAAACACTATACGTATTAGACCCTAAGAACAGTAAATAGTTCTTAAAGATCCTATTTTTATATTACCTATTTCAGATTTAGAAAATAGTCCATCAAAGCATGGGCAGAAACCTCCCCTTTTTGCTTTATAAATTCCCGGGGGGTTTTGTCCCCGATTTCATAAGTAATGCCTGTGGCCCCAAATTGTCTATTGAACCACGCACTTGAAGTAGGTCGCTCCCCTTTTCCAGGACTTTCATTGATGTCATCTATATTTAGGGCAGAACGAATACTTTCCAACCAAGTTTTCGTGAAATCAGGAATCTTTCTTTTTACCGATTCATGGGGAGTGTAATACACATCATGAAAAGTACTGTGAAAATCCAACCCTAAAAGCACCTTGTTTTTATGTTCCTGGGTCTCATCGACCATATGTTGGGTTATTTGTGCTATTTCAGGTTGGTGATAGGCGCTCCAATCCCGATTTAAATCAACCCCTCCAGTATTATGTCTGAAATGGCCCAGATCAGCCCCATCAGGATTCATAAGCGGATATACCATAAGACGGTACCTATCAAAAAAACCATTGTTTCCCCCTTCTTCAATAAGGGTTTCTATAAATGCTTGCATAGCAAAATAGCCTGTTACTTCTGGTGGATGTTGCCTACTTATAACCAATATGGTTGGTTTTTTATCATTCGTTCCCTTAGTGATATTCATATGCAACAACGGGCGTCCCATGGCACTTTCACCAGCTTTTCCTATGGTGACCAATGCATTGTTCTTAAAGGAATTCACCCACTCCCCAACCCTCCTGGTATCCTGAATTTCCTGAGCGGCTACCCAGAGCGTATCTTTATCAATATTAAGTTTTATGGTTGCCGATGTACTATCAATACCCAATTGAACCAATGTGGAATCCAAAGTTTCCCAATGTTCGCCATCCGAGCTGATCTTAGGATTATACCGATGCCGGAATTTTCCATATGCCAAGCGTACATTCAATGTCCTTGCTTCTTTGGCCCATATTTTAAAGGCGTACCATGGGCTCGGATTTATTGGAGCGTTTTCGGGCATTATTTTTGCCTCGTACAGGCTATCATTTATCCTATCGAATTTATTCAGACGCGCTGCAGGAAAATTATTGGTAGCACCAACCCCAGCTATCAAATACGTACCTGTTTCCTGATACGCAATTTCCCTGGTTTCGGTATCAACTAGTTTGGGATACTGATGGATCTTCAATTTTTTAAACTGTCTTGGCGTAGCACATGATGATACGATTAAAACAAGTAATACAAGCATGGTGTACTTCATGGTTAATAGAGGTTATTCGGTAATTTATTATTCGCTCAATACCCTAATTGGGGTTAGCTCCACTTTTCTGAATTCAACTTCTGAACCTTCTGCCTGCAAAGCAATTTGGCCATTATCTGCCGTGGCATTATAACCATGGTTGACCAAATCGCCATTTACCCAAACTTTAATCTCATTTTTTAGGCATTCGATCTTCATATGGTTCCACTCCCCCAAAGGCTTTTCAGAACCATCTGTCAAATTTATAATGCGACGCTTTTTACCTTCGGTTATACCCCACTCTTGCTTTGGGCCTCTTCGTGCCACCATATCATCCACTTCCACATCTTCCACAATACACCAAAAATCCCCGGCATTTTCATGCATCATCTGTACTTCAATCGATTTCGGGAACATTTTGTACAAGGCCCTAGGCGTTGATGCAAATACCAATACCCCACAATTACCAGGTTCCCCGGCAAATCGATATTCCACATCCAATCTAAAATCCTTGTATTCCTTATCGGTAATGATATGGCCCTGTGGTGTTCCTAAACTAACCAACATACCATTTCTTACGATAAACGGATTAATGGCTTCAGGGATACTATCCATCATAGGGACATCTATATGCCAACCCGTTAAATCCTTTCCGTTAAAAAGGCTAGTGGTTTCTTGTGAACTACAACTTGAAACCAAAATGGATAACAACAATAATAAGCTAAGGTTTTTCATGGTGTGGTGAATTTTATGTCTTATAGTCCTTGAAAGTATTACATTATTGTGATATTTCTTATTTTGTTTTAGATAATTTATCAAGGCCCCACTTTGGTAAAATACATTGCTCACTTAAATTATCGAGCGTATTTTCAAACTTGATTAAACTGTTCTGCATTACTTCAGAAGCGTCTGAATGACATTGTAAACAAGCGCCTACCAAAAGTAATCGTTGCTGTTCTTCAATGGATAGTGGCCTAAAATCAGTTCGTGTAGAGTTGATCTTATTTTGGTTCTGGCCATTTAGGAATCCTATCCAGGCATCCTCCGGTATATCAGCGAACCAACTTTACGAGAAAAACTAAATAATAATTATTCAAAGATATTTGAAAAACAACTTATTGATGAAATCGTTAAAGTAGGACATCATGATACCATAAAAAGCGGGGGTATTCTAATTGATATTGGTGATGAAATGACGCATATACCATTGATTTTAAGTGGTGTAATTAAAATACTTAGAAAAGAAAATGAAAATGAATTGGCGCTGTACTATTTAGAAAAGGGCGATACCTGTGCAATTTCATTCGCAAATTGTATCAACAAAAAGCAGAGTGTTTTTAAGGGAATTGTCGAGGAAGATGTTGATATGATTCTGTTACTTGTCGACAAAATCGACAAATGGTTGGTGAAATATGAATCATGGCGCCATTTTATTATCGATAGCTATCATTTTCGGTTGCTCGAAATGGTTGAGTCCATAGACGGTTTGGCCTTTTTAAAAATGAAACAGCGACTGCTTAAATATTTAAAAAACATTGTCAAAACCACGAATGAAGTTAATCTTGATATAACGCACCAAGAAATTGCCACTGACCTGAACACTTCAAGGGTTGTTGTTAAGCGATTATTGAAAGAATTGCATGATGCAGGGGAAATATATTCCAAACGAAATAAAATTGAGGTTTTAGACAATTAGTATGGAATTATTCAAACATTTACGCCCCATATTTGATAGAAAAAATAAAGGTAAAATGGTAATTGAATTATGACAATTGTGCTGCTTTAATTATGTTATTTAGGGTCTTCGGCTATTTTTCGTAGCATTTCCCGTGCTTTTTTTCCTGTAGGCCCATTGGGATCCATTTGTATGGCTTTATTAAAATTTTCGGTTGCCTTTTGGGTGTCCCCTGCTTTTAAATACCCTTCGGCCAGACTATTCCATACATTGGCTGAATCAGGAAATGATTCGGCCGTCATTTGAAATACAAAAATTGCTTCTTTTACTTGTCCACTTTGCAATAAATGATAACCTGTTCTAGTCATTTCACTTTCAAATTCAAAGAATCGATATTTGGGATTTTTGATCATCGCATCGGCATCTGTTTTAAGTTGTTCCATTTCACCTGCTAAAAACAAATTCGTCAAATGATCCATTGGATTTAGAATTAAATCAGTGGCATCAAAAGACAAAGCTTCTTCGAGAACAGGGTCCCGATTAAAAGTATAATCTTCCGAACTCATATCAACAGCTATATGGGGAGCCAACCAATCGCGCCCCTCCCATTGTGGCTTGTCTTGCCACCAGGCAAATGATAAGTATGCAGGGATTTTACTGTTGGGTAGCTCTACCCTATTATTATCACCATAGAAATTAATGTTCTCACTCGTGGGTTCCCCAATAAAAATGGCATTTGTATAATTACTCATCTCATTCACCAAATTTTGACAGGCAGAAAAAGTTCGCCTTCCTATGATCACAAACAGATTACCTACTTTATCTATTTTTTTTGATTTTAAGATTCCCGTGATGATAGGTTTGTTCTTATAATTATTTCCTCCGCCATTTAGCCGAACATCGATAACCAATTTATCAACATCATTTGTCTCAATAAATTTGAATAACCGATTATAGAAAGTGGGAATGTCCTCAGATGGATCGTCTTGAATTTGACTATGCCGAACATAAACCGTTTTTTGTTCTGGTAAATATTCGTAATAATAGATTTTATCCAAGTTTTTTAAATAGAAAGGTGTCATATTCTGCTGACGTGAATCCATCCAAATGCTGTCCTGTTGGGTTAAACCGTATTCCGTGGGAACCCGTTCCCCTTTTGGGAGTGATTTAAAAGACTGTGTAAAAGTATTACCATTCTTTTCCAAAGTAAAATCCACAGTATCTGAATATTTCTTGATAATACCTTGGGCATGCAATACTTCCGGAATTGTTAAATAGTTACCTGAATAGGCCTTAAAGAATTGATCATTCTCGGCCGGCACCACGGGATAAACAGCTTTTAGGACTTCTTTGATTGGTACACCGCCAATAGCCAACAACTTTGCTCCTAGTGCTTTTTTATAATCTTTATGTACACCTTGGATAAAAATACCGTCACTAAATTGATACAGGTTAATAGGTAATTGATGAAAAGCATGCGGTTGATATCTAAAACCAAGAACGGTATGACCATATTTAAATGAGGCCACGAGCCTTGCAAGTCCAATTACGATTTCATGTTCCTGTAAATTGGGTATATCATGGTGCAGTTTTTCCACCGACTTGTCAAAAGCGGCTGCGGTGGTCTTTTTGAATAAAAACGAATAATCTTTGTGTACGGTTTCCTGAAGGAATTGAAGGTCTTCTTGCCAAAGTTTGGCGTTCATTGTTGATTGTGCTGCAGTACTAAGCGCAAAACAACTTACAAGGATTAAAAATAGATGTTTCATGGATGTAGTTTGATTGATACTCGTTAGTACGCTCCAATGAAGTTTTGTTACATAAAATACTAACTGATCATTAAGTTCATTAAATCCAAAGCTAGTACATCAGAAGAAACCCCTCAAAAATATTATCTAAAAAACCTGGAAAAAACAACGAATTTCTTTTTGGTATTAATAAAGTAAACCCCTGTAAGCAATACAATAGCGGCGATTATAGATTGCGATGTTATCTGTTCATTTAAAAAGTACCACCCTAGACCAAGCGCTATAATGGGGTTTACATAGGTCGATGTAGCCACTTTTTCAGGCGAAACCACTTTGAGCAAATAGTTGAAAGAGGTGAAGGCCACAATACTACCAAATACAATCAATAAGAGCATGGAATATTGCACTGGGGCACTCCATGTTGTTGGATATGACCACTTCTCGCCTAAAAGAAGACTTGTAATTACCAACATAATTCCGCCGGTCAACATTTGATATCCCGTATTTACAAAATAATTTTGAGGCAAGTCTGCCTTCCCCACGAACAAACTACCATATCCCCAACTTAACATACAAGCAAAAATCATGAGCATTCCAGGAATTGAATTTTCTTGACTGATAATCTGTTTTTGACTTACTAAAAGATAGATACCAATAAAACCCAAAATCACACCTATAAAAGACATCGTTTGTATTTTTTTTCCTTGTAACACCCGCATAAGTAAAAGTATGATCAAGGGTTGTGCGGATATTTCCAATGCGGCAAAACCACTATCAACGAATTTCAAGGCCCATACCACTACCCCATTGCCAAAGGTTAAAAACAAAAATCCGGCAATAGTGGTATTCTTGAGTTGGCGCCAACTTATGGCAAGGCTCTTACCCATAAGTTTGGCAATAATGAATATTAGAATGCCTGCAACTATAAATCGTATTGATGCCAACATGAAAGGAGGCAGTTCATTGACCGCAATCTTGTTTAAAAGATAGGTTGAGCCCCATATCACATAAATGGAGAAAAACGCAAGGATTATAAGAATTGGACTCTGGGATTTAGGCATCACCTAATTATTGTTTAATTATTGGTCAATATTAAGCATATACTTCGATTTCGTAGCCAAGTGTAAATAAAAAAGGTGGACCCTTTTAGATCCACCTATATAATGATACCCAATTTTATTATTATGGAATCACTTTCATATTAAAATCCTGTGTCGTTGTGTTAGCTGCTGATATTTGAACACCTTCTACCGTATTCACTTCATAGCCTTCCAACATTACTACCACATCATAAGTACCGGCGGTAAGCCCCATTACTTTATAAGCACCCGTATCTTCTACACTAGAAGTTGAGGTAATACTAGAAGTTGAGGTATTTATAGTGCCAGCTTCATAAATTTCAATTTGAGCCCCTCCTAACCTTGTAGGTGTCTCTTCCACTAACTCTGTTGCCTCTTGTACAGTATAAATTAATCCAGATAAAGTACCTGAGGTAGATTTATTGCACGCTTTAATCACAGGTTTAAAATTAAAACCTGTAATCCCAGAAAAGTCCTTTCTGTTTCCTTTAGGGATAAAAGACTTACTTACATCAAAATCAAGTATTAAGTCTGCACTTAAACCGCCATTGACCACAATTCCAGGTTTAATGAATACCTTAATGCCGGTCTGTTCACCACTTGGCACCTTTAAATCATATATAGTGCCATCTGTAAGCACAATACTCACGCCTTTGACATATACTCTTATTAAATCGTAGGTTCCAACAGGGACAAAAGTATCAACAAGGGTTTCTGTATTGCCGTTTATAAGTTCTAAAAGGTTTACTTCAATTTCCCTTTCCATGAGGGTAACGAATGGAGAATTGTCGTTCTCTTCATCAGAACTATCAATTTCATATTCCATTTCGTCATCACTTTCAGATTCATCTTCCATTTCGTCATTACTCTCAGATTCAGCTTCCATTTCCTTCTCACTACCTTTATTTCTGGCATCTACTTTAAAAATGGTAACATTGGCCTCTGCGACCAAATCATGTGGGAAAGGAGCATCAGTAAGTTGCACTGTAAGTTTCCCCATTTCATTTAGGCTATCATCGCCATCTGTACAACTTATAAAGATGAACAATGAAGCGAATACTGCGATAAACAGATTTTTGATTTTCATAATTTCGATTTTTAGTATTTAACGTAGGTTAAAACCTTAATTAAAAAGGTTTTATCAAATTACAACAACTAATATGGGGCATACCCTACTAATAATTTGATTTTTTTTGAATTATTCGATGAACTGCAGTATTAATTATACATAAATAAAAAAGAGGGCTTTAAAAAGCCCTCTTTTGTAATATGGGATGATTGTACGGACTAATAGGCTTGTGGAAGTGCTTTCACATGCGCAAATACCTTTTGCCCATTAATCTCGGTCTCTATATCATCTTTGCTTATTTTGACCCCTTTTACATCATTGAGTTCGCCATCAGGTGAAATAGCTTTAATACCATAAAAATCGCCATCCTTGTTAATCGCCTTTATATGAATAATATTCCCATCTCGCAAAACTCCCTTAACATCGAGTTTTTGGCCATCTGGGGTCAGTGCCTTTACATCAAATAAAGTTCCATCGTCTGAAATAGCTTTTATCGGAGTGTATTTGTCATTACTAACAATCATTTTTATGGGCAAAAACTTGTCACCATAAATAGCCTTAATATCCAATAGGGTTCGTTGATCGGAGTCCTGGATAGCCTTTACATCATATTTCTTTCCATCCGGATCAAATGCTTTAACATCCAAAGTTCTACCCTGTGGATGAAAAGCCTTAATATGCCATTGTGTGCTTTTGCTTGCTACACCCGCCTGTGGCACCGCTTTTATATGCGCATAAACGGCATGGCCGTTGATCAGAACCTCGGTTTGCTCATCAGTCATTTTCACCCCTTTCACATCATTGAGCTTACCTTCTGGTGATATCGCTTTAACACCATAAAATTCGCCAGCTTTGTTAATTGCTTTTATATGGATGATGTTTTTGGTACGACTTACCCCCTTAACATCCAAGGTGTCCCCTTCTGGTGTCAATGCTTTAATGTCATACACGCTGCCATCATCGGCCAATGCCTTAACCCTAGTGTATTTATCCCCACTCACCAATACCTTAACTGGAAATTCTTTGTCACCCACTAAGGCCTTTATATCTATAAAGCTGCGTTGAGCAGTATTTTGAACAGCCTTAACATCATAAATATTACCATCCATATCTAATGCCTTAATATCAATTAAACTTCCTTCCGGATGAACGGCCTTTATATGCCAAATGACCTTTTCGAAGCTTTTGCCATTTTCGGTATTAATGGCGATAGGAGTCTCTTTTTTCACCTCTTTACAACTTGTCAACGACATAAAAAGTGCTAGGAAAATAAGAACAAATGTTCCTTGCAGTACTGCTAATAATCTATTGGTCTTTTGCATTATCAATTACTTTAATCGGTTTGTATTATAGAAACGATACGTGCTAATACGTATGGTTTACCATTTGAATAATTATGCAAAGTTAGTATTGAAAATCGTGGATAAAACTGATAAATATCATATTGTCAACCTTTCTGGAAAGCATAGAAAGTTAGTTGGACTATATTACCAAATATGGCAAGGTTGGTTTTGAGTTAAAGTTATTCCACCAATTCGTAGTTTGATTATCCAGTTTTGCGAAGTATATAGGTACCCCGATTCTTGGTACCAACGCTGGAAGATTCATCTCCAAAGCTTGCTTGATGATCAGAATTTGCACGTTCACATCCCCCTCACAAATCCGGCCTCTTCCCCTTTAGATAAATCTGAAAGCTACGATGACTAGAGCATAAAGAAAAATTCGCGTTTTAAGTTTAACCTTTAGTCTTTTCGATCATATGATTAATAACATGACTGTGCTCGTGCTGAGGGCTGAACATTACGATTTCTGCATCTTCATTGACCAAAACATTATGCCCGGCCGGCCAATAAAATAAATCGTTCGCGTTAACATTTTCTTGAATGCCTTTAGCATCGGTGGTAGTAAGTTGACCACTTATAAGGTATCCCCAATGAGGGCACTGGCACAAATTTCCTTCAAGTCCCATGAAGAGCGGGGTTGTATCTACTCCCTTAGTAAGGCTAAAATATTCACCGCTTATCTTACCTAATCCAGTCGCATCGCCGAAATCAGTTTTTTGACGTATAACAGCACCAGGTATTTTCATTTTAACATCTATGTTTTCTTTTGCAATTTTCATGTCGTTTCATTTTTAGTTATTCCCAAAGCTAGAAAGACCCTTTATGAAACATAGCTACATTTGATTCAAATAAGTATAATTTTGGACCATTTTCAATAAAAATGATAAAACGGGATTATGCAATGTGCAGCTGTGCATATTTTGAAGGGAGTATGCCAAATTTGTCCGTAAAACATTTTGAAAAATATGCAGGGCTATTGAAACCTGTTTCAAAGGCAATTTCTGAAATATTTCCAAATTGATCGTGTAATAACCCAACTGCCTTATGTAACCTATATTCCCGAATGAAGTTATTGGGCGATATACCGGTCAGTTGTTTTATTTTTCGATATAGTTGTGACTTACTAAAACCCAATTCAGAACTAAATGTACCTACATCAAAATTGGGCTTTCTCCATGATTTTTCACAATAGCCAACTAGCTGCATTAAAAATTGTTCTTCTTGGGGGCTTAAGGTTCTAATTAATTCTTTGTCAATTCTGGCCTGCCTATTCTCACTTTCATATAAGGCCTTAACTGCAGAAGAGATAATAACCTGACCCCGGACTACTTCACACATTTGTGTAGCAATTGCAATGGCTTCTGCAAAAATCCCATCCTGGTTGGTAACAGGTAATCCGGCAGTGATTCCAATATTCAACCTCCGGTTTCGGGCATCGAACTTTGGTGTTATATATTTATAGGAAGATTGGATCTTTAGTGCACAAAGTATAGCGTTGGTAACAGATTTAAAAGAAACCAAATAGGAGTTATTATCCTTTTTAGCAACACTCCCTTCAAAATGATTAAAGGCTTTTGTAACACTTTTATGAAATTTTTGCGTAAAGATGCTAAATTGATTGGCGTCTAGTCTATTTAAATAATTACTGGTCTCCATGACCAGGATAATCCTAAAAGCTGGATCATCAATAATATTTAAGCCTTCACTTTTTGTTTTATCGGGATCTTCAATTCTACCCAAAAATGATTCTACAACCTGCTCATTGACTTCAATTATGCTATGGGGTACTTCCCCATGTGCATGGTCATGCATTTCTTTAATAGCTTCTTTATTTGGTGCTTCAAGCAAACAAAAAGCTGTTTTTCTTTTATTGTCAAACCAATAGGTTAATCCTCTACAACCAAATTTATGCTCGATTTTTAAATCTTCTTGATGTAATTGGGCAACCATTTCAGCAGTAATTTCTTCTGAAACATCGTGGCGATCCATATAAATAGGCATATTCTCTTTTTATGTAAGTTAATGATTTTATGGCAAAAAACTTAGCTTTTTTACTAGCTTTATAATCATTAAAGAGGGCAAAAAGCCCTCTTTTATTATATATGCAATACAATTTTATTTTTCGTCTAAAACCTTGGTACTTATATAGATCCAAGCTTGTTGCAATTGGTCGACTATTTCAGGAGTTGGATGTTCCACATATACCATCCCGTTTTTTTTCTTTTGAGCATATCCAATTGCTACAACTAATCGCAGCATTGAGAGCATTACATTTTTTATTTTAATATAGTGTTAGGTATATTATTGTTTATACAACTATTGTATTACCAATTTCTATATTAATGATATGATTTTATAAAAGATTCCTTTGAATAAAAAGGACGAAATGGTAGTATTTCTGTCCGAAGCTCTTGGCTTATTTACCTAGCGGTTCACAATTTTCCATATAAATTGCGATTATAAAAAAAGGACCACAATGGTATTGTGGTCCTTTTAAATCAAATATTTTAAACTAAATACTGGTAAACTATATTTTTTTAACCCTAACTGCATTCATTCCTCGCATACCTTTTTCAAGTTCGAAGGATACAGTGTCATTTTCTACAATTTCGTCAATTAAACCACTAACGTGGGTAAAATATTTTTGTTGATCAACAGCATCAATGATAAATCCAAACCCTTTGGAAGAATCGTAAAACGATACTTTTCCATTTCTTACAGGATCGAACTTTTCCTCATCACCCTCTTCTTTCTTCGGAATCCCTAATATGATGTCCTCAGCTTCTATTTCGATTTTTTGGGATGGATCTGGTGGCGTATCGGTCAAATTGCCATTATAATCAACATAGGCAAATTGAATGCCTCCTCCACTTTCTTTGGCTGCTGCTTTACGGGCTACTTTTTTCTTCTGTTTTTCTTCACGTTTCTTTAAACGTTTTTTTTCTTTTTCACTTTTGTTAAATGTCTGCTGCGATTTCGCCATGTTTTACTTGAATATTTTAAGTTATTAATTTAAGAAAAGAGGTCTAAATATCGTGCAATGAAAAGAAATACTATCCAAATAATAAAGCCCATGACCACAGTTCATTTTTATGGCCATAATTCTTAAAACACTGCAAATATAGTGTATTGCAATTAAATAGTAAAGAACTGGACATGTGATAATCATACATGGGCTTAACTCGTTGCAATAATGTAATATTGGTTGCTATTTCAAAAAACAAGGTTGATAGCCTTATTGTGCATATCAACCTTGCTTCAAATTTTGTAATAAAGCAGACTACTTTATACGGTAGCCTCTTCTTTAGCCCTGTATTTGGCTATTTTTTCAATAAGATCAGGAACTTTTTCAAAAGCAGCGGCCAATCCGTGGGTTTTTCCCGCTTCCAAGAATGATATTTCGCTGTCTTTGGTCACCAAGAAGCCTATAGGTTCTATACCTACTCCAGCTCCTGCTCCCATGCCTTGGCCTTTTTTGATTTTTGCTTCTGTTCCTTCTCCGCCACCTGAACCAAATCCCATACCTACCTTAATTACAGGTACGCATTTGAATTCACCGAGTACAAATTGTTCACCAACTACAGTATCTGTATTGGCCTCAGACTTCATAAAGTCTGTGATTTTGCCTAATAATTCTTCAAAATGTAGTTCCATTTTAAAATGTTTTAAACGTTAATAAATGATTTAATGATTCGTATTGGTCGATTCTGTACATTTAGTATTAGCCGATTTCTACCTTCGAAGTTTACGCTAAATTGACCTCCATAATAATTCATTAAAGCAAATGGAGGATATAGTTTTGCGTTTGTAATACAATCCCCAGTATCTATATCAACTAGCAATTGGACCACTTTGAAAGTTTTTATAATTCTTAATAATTTTTGAATTTCTACAGTCCTATGCCTACTTACACTGGCCTTATCTGTTTTGGTCTTTTTCCTTTTCTTCTTTGATTTTCTTAAAGGGAAAAAGCTGAATTTCAGGAAAAGTGTATTAAATTTAATTTGTATCAATTCGGTCTCATGGGATTCAATTTTCGCTTTGACCAGACCCTTGGCCTGTACATAATACTCATTATTGGCTGTATCTATATACAAAACCATTTTTAGGAAAAGCAAGTAGCATAAAATAGCACCCAGTACACTAAGAATTATAATCAGTATCATCACTGAATTTTGATACAAATGAACTTAAATTAAAGACCCGTGTCAATGATCTTAATCAATCACTCAAATATTTAACATTGATTTGGGGTTCCAATGAAAATTGATTGATATCCTGCCAAAAGCATATGTCGTCAGCATTCTCCATTCAACGATCAATTTGACGTAAAACCTTACCAAATGGCTATTGGGGCATATATTTGATTATTTTTATTCCTAACTGATTGTTGTGAAAAAGTATATCTTCTTTTTTTCTTTTTGTTATGGTGCGTTATTGGCGGTCTCTTGTTCCAACAACGCTATTGAAGAAATTAACACTTCTACCGCTACTCCTACTACAAATGGTACTCCAGGGCCAACCACACCTGACCCTATTATTGATGTGGCTTTTATTCTTGGCACATCGCAGCGAAATGGAGATCCAAGTTTAGGACAGCAATATTTGATTGCAGGGGATTATATGAGTTCGGGGATACCCTATGACGCATTCATAGCTGGTTTTGGGGAAAACACTGAAAACATCCTGAACAGAACTGGGGATAATGCAGTAATACCTCCAAATTACACTGCTGTAACAGCACCGAATGGTATTCGTGTTGTCGCTCCAAATTGTATTTCTTGTCATGCCGCTACAATAAATAATGAATTCGTAATGGGCTTGGGAAGTCATGATTCAGATTTTACTGCAAATCGCGCTGATATTATACCATTACTCAATTCGGCGGTTTCTATATTATATGGTGGGCAAGACAGTGATGAATGGAAGGCTTTTGACCAATTCAGAAAAAGTATTATCGCTATTGGTCCTAAGACAATCACAGCAACAAGAGGATCTAACCCTGCAGATAAAATCGCGCAAGTATTGGTTTCACATAGAGACAAAACCACCTTGGAATGGAGTGATGAACCTTTGATAGCTTTGACCGATGAGGTTATACCAACCGATGTGCCAGCTTGGTGGTTATTAAAGAAGAAGAATGCCATGTTTTACACGGCTATGGGAAGAAAAGATTATTGTAAATCATTTATTGGCTCCAGTTTACTAACCATCAGCGATGCCAGCAAGGCAGAAGAAGTAGATTCGAATATGGTAGATATGCTAGCTTATATATATAATCTTGAAGCCCCCTCCTATCCTTTTGAGGTAGATCAATCACTCGTTGATCAGGGGAAACCTTTATTTGAGCAAAATTGTACAAGTTGTCATGGCACCTATGGTGAGGAAGAAACCTATCCTAACTTATTGGTATCACTAAAGACAATTGGAACAGATCCCGAAGTATCAAATCTATATAGTATATCGTCGGATTTTAATGACTACTTCTTGGATTGGTTCAATACTGGTTGGTTTGGCAGTGGTTCAAATCCTCTGGAAATAGTACCTGAAGGAGGATATATAGCTCCACCCTTAGACGGAATTTGGGCTACAGCACCTTATTTGCATAATGGATCTGTACCAACCTTGAGTGGTGTTTTGAATTCAAATAATAGACCAAAATATTGGAGTCGTACTTTTGATGATGCTGATTTTAATAGTTTTGATGTTGGCTGGAATTTTATGGTTCAAAATTCAAAAGTGAATAAGAATACGTACGATACTACTTTGAAAGGGTATGGCAATGCGGGTCATACTTTTGGTGACTCTTTAACTGAAAATGAAAGAAAAGCAGTTATTGAGTACCTTAAAACTTTATAAAATCAGCTACATATAGTTTTACGCATTGGCATACAATACCATTAATTGAATGTATTTTACATATTTAACAATTAATTTACAATAAGCCTTGCTTTTAATATAAAACTCTGTATATCAGTAGTATACTACCTTTTCCTATCCCCTATCACCAAAGTTATTTGTTAAATATTATATAATATAGTACCTTTTTATACATAGTACTGTAACAAAAATAATCCCTCCTCGTCTATTAGTTGTAAGTCAATCAATAACAACAAAATGGAAACTTTACATCAACATCAAGTAAGACCAAGAATTTATTACCAAATAGGTTCTGGTTGGATCACAGATAAATTGTACCATATAAAAATTGAAGACAAAACATCTAACAACTAAAAATCACAATCATGAGAGCATCAAACAGAAAAACAGTAACAGAAACAAGGGTTAATTCATTCTTTTCAACTTTTAAAGACAGTAAAAGAGTACAGTGGGCAGGATATAGAAATTATAATCGCTAATCAAAAATTACAAACATCAATTTAGAAACAATCAAAAAACAAAAAATCATGAGAGCATCAATCAGAAAAACAGCAACAGAGACAAGAGTTAATTCATTCTTTTCAACTTTTAAAGACAGCAAAAGGGTTCAATGGGCAGGGTATAGAAATTATAATCGCTAATCAAGAACCATCATCATCAAATCAAAAAACAACCCTGAACACGATTCAGGATAAAAACAGAAATCATGAAAGCAACATTAAGTAAAACACCGACAGAAGCAAGAAAGTACTCTTATTTTTCAAATTTTAAAGATAGCAAAAGGGTACGTTGGGCAGAATATAGAAGCTATACACGATAGACCCAATAACAAAACAACTATTTACCACTAGATCAGGGCATAAAAATTGGGGAGTTACATTTAAATGTAACTCCTTTTTTTATTCATAAATGGACACCTAAAGCGTATTCGATGCTACAAATCTTACCAATTAATAAATTTATATCTTAAGCATAAATATCTTTCATATGGTTAAGCTGAATATTCTTACGCTATTTCTTGTTTTGCAGATAAGCGCACAATCATCGCCCATTAAGGTAGTTGTTGAAGAAATACCCAACAGGCTTGCATTTTTTGCAATTAATGGGAGTACAGCTGATTATGATGTACTGGTTACTATTTCTGGTACAAATTTTCGGCAAAGCAAAGCAAAACCACGATTGATCAGGGTACCGGCCGCTTCAAAAGTCCACCTAAAGACCATTATGCTTATAAGAGGTAAAAAGCCATCGTATACCTATACTATTTTCCAAAATGATAGTCTATCTAAAAGGGCCTTAAAAAAACCATTTGAAAAGATAAAAATCAATCCTAAGAGACAAATCACCATATATATTCCCCATAACTGCACTAGCTGTGATAGTATTATTCCACCCTTGGAAAATGGGAAATATAAGTACATTTCATATTTGCTTTCGGAACACGAGAACATCAGCAGCCAATTACAACGTTCCTTTGGGGCCCATAGTATCCTTGTGGATTCATTGCAAAACCCCATCATTAACCTGGGAGGTAAATTATATACCAACATTGAAACACATCAAAAACTACTTGAAGAACTGAACAAAGAATACTAACAAATAAAAGTAGTAATATTGAAAGAGGGCATACTTATTAAAAGTGTGCCCTCTTTACTTAGGTTGGTTAGTAATTTGCTTTTATGCCTCTTGCTTTATCAAACCTTTCTGAACATTCGATGGAACGGATTGAAATGATGAGAAAACGGATTTAAAGGTTGCACGGCCTTGTGTCATAGATCTTAAATTGGTAGAATAGCCATAAAGTTCGGCTGCAGGTACCATACACTTAAGTATTTGGAAATGACCATTGGTGTCTATTCCTTGGATTATGGATCTTCGGGATTGTAAATCGGTCATAACATTGCCTACCATCTCCTCTGGCACATTGACGGTGAGTTCCTGAACGGGTTCCATTAAATTGGGTTTTGCATTCAAGAAAGCTTCCTTAAAAGCATGTGCACCAGCTATTTTAAAGGAAATATCATTGGAATCCACCGAATGCATTTTGCCGTCATAGACCATTACCCTTACATCTCGAACATAAGAGCCAGTCAAGGGTCCTTCTTCCATCACCTCTAATATCCCCTTCATAACCGATGGCAAATATCGAGCGTCTATAACACCGCCCACAATACAATTATAAAAAACAAGTTTACCACCCCAAGGAAGGTCTATTTCTTCTTTTCCCCTTAGATTAAATCCTTCAGGTTCTGGCATGCCCTCGTACCACGGTTCAATTTTCATATGTACTTGAGCAAACTGTCCGGCACCGCCCGATTGCTTTTTGTGTCTGTAACTTGAATTTGCAGAACGTTGAATTGTTTCCCTATAAGCTATTCTAGGCTTTTCAAACTTAGCTTCTATGCCATAAATATTCTTTAAAGCCCAATCAACAGTTGCCAAATGCAATTCGCCTTGACAGCCTAAAATCAATTGTTTTAGTTCTTTGGAATACGTTATATCAACGGTTGGGTCTTGACTGCTTATTTTCTTCAAGGCATCACTCAGTTTCTCCTCTTCTTTTTTATTTACCGCTGAAATTGATTTTCTTGTTCTGGGTTCGGGAAATTGAATTGGTTTTACGGTGATAGGCTTACCAATCTTATGCAAAGTATCATTGGTCTCTGTATATTTCAACTTCAAGGTTGCACCTATGTCACCAACGGTCAATTTTTTAACTGGTTCGCGTTTTTTACCATCCATGATAAAAAGCTGGTTCAGAATCTCAGTTTCGCCATTTCTAGAATTTTCCAACTTATCATTTTGTTTGACTTCACCAGATATAACTTTAAAAAACGTGATCTGCCCTAGATTGGGTTGATGTATTGTCTTGAAAATAAACAGTGCTGTAGGGGCTTCTTTTTTGCGTTCTATAGTTTTACCCTCGACACTTTGTTCCGGTTTTAAATCGGCGGATGAGGGTGCAACATTATCAATGAACCCCATAAGACGACCACTGCCCATATCATTGAGTCCTGAAGTACAGAAAACAGGATAAACCTCATGGTTGAGCATACCTGCTTTTAGTCCTTGGCGCATTTCATCTTCATTCAATGTTCCTTTATCAAAAAATAATTCCATTAACTCCTCATCATTTTCGGCAGCTTTCTCTACCAGTTCATTGTGCAAATGATCGGCCAATTCCTTTTGATCATCTGGTATTGGAAATTTTTCGGGTTTACCTCCATCTGGACCAAATTTGTACATTTTCATTTTCAATACATCAATAATGCATTGGGCACCATCTACCACTATTGGATATTGTATCTTGACCAAATTATTTCCTACCAAGCTTTTAATGCTATTGTAACTCTCTTCAAACTTGATATTTGGGTGGTCTATCTGATTGATTACGAATATGGTTGGTTTTTGGTATTTATCAATATAATTCCAAATTATCTCAGTCCCTACCTCTACCCCATATTGACCATTTAATACTGTAACTATAGTATCGGCCACACGTATTGATGATATAATCTCACCTATAAAATCGTCAAGTCCAGGAGTGTCGATAATATTTATCTTGTATTGTCTCCATTCCGTGTGCATGGGTGTTGCGAAAACCGAATTTCCTCTCGCATGTTCAACTTCATGATAATCGGAAACCGTATTGAAGCTTTCAACCGTGCCTCTTCTATTGATTAATCCGGCCTCAAAAAGCATCGTCTCGGCCAAGGTCGTTTTTCCAGAATTATGAGCCCCTACAAGAACTACATTTTTAATGTGTTTATCGTCGTATATTTTCATAGAGTATTGATTTTAGTTGTAGTTACAAATCTAGAATTACATTATCTCGAATAACATGACATTTGTTAGTTTTTTACGGTAAATGTAACTTTATCTTCAGTGCAACCTCAATTTGGTTCTAATTTCAAAACCCCATAAGGTAGCATCGCGATTATTGTCTTTTTTTTACAATAGGCACTCTTATTTGGGACGGATACTCATTGGAGTGATGCACCTTATTATGGGCTACAACACCATCTTTTTCATCAAAATTATTGCCTCCGGTATTCATGTTTCGTGCAAATCTTGGGAAATTACTACTTGAAATCTCTATTCGGATCCTATGTCCTTCCTTAAAATAGTTACTGGTTGACATAGGCGTTAAATCTACCTTGTAAACTTTGCCCTTTTCCATAAATAATTCCTTGTCATAACCCTCCCTAAATCGTACCCGTTGTATGGTTTCATCAAGGTTATAAGCACTCCCATCAGGGTAAACATCGATGAGTTTGACTGTAAAATCAGTGTCCTTGGCGTCTGAAGATACATACAACATGGTTTCAATGGAACCAGTGACTTCAACCCCTTCTCTCAATGGATCGGTAGAATATACCAAAATATCATTTCTGGTCTCCATAACCTGCTGATCAAAAGAACCGCCTTTTACAGCATTTCCCGTACAGCAAACATTGCCACCATACGAAGTAACAGGATTCATTGGGTCATAGGTAAAAGCATCGGCATTATCCTGTTCCCCAGGTTTCTTGCTAATTAATTTTCCATCTCCAAAAAGACTATTGGCTTCCCCGCCACTTTGCAAGAAAAACGTTTCCATATTTGCATTACTTGGCGGCCATGTTTCTGAAGATTGCCATTTGTTGCTACCCATTGTATAGTATTGTACTCTTGGTGTGTTCTCTTTAAAATCGTTTTGTTCACCCTTTAACCAAAGATCAAACCACGAGTATATCTGCGCATCATAGTTTAATCTAGCATCACCTACACTGCGTTCACCCACTATTGTGTTTTCTGTAGCTCTGGTATAAGAACAGTGTAATACTGGTGCAATGACCAAATATTGATTCTCACGTACTTCAGGATCTTTAGCATTTTTCCGTACATGGTTGAACAAGGCCAAGTTTGGGCTAATGGAAACATCGTACCAAGAAGCAAACCAAAAGCTGGGAACACCAAAGTCCATATTATCATGGTATAATCCTCCTTTAAACCAATCTTCATCATTGGGCTTGCGTACGACCATTTTATCGAAAACCTCACGTTTTCCATTGATGTTCTGAAGGATGTCTTTTATCGGTAAATGCTTTAAAGCTTCGGACATATCAACACGCGGGTTTTCTGGTGCCAGATCATAAAATCTTGAAATTCGAATTAAATCTTCTTGGGTAGCCCCTGTAGGGATTCGTGGTTTGAACTTATCGTGCTCAACACCATACAACCAAGAAAAGAACAACAATTGTTCTACACCACCGCGATACCAATTACCTTGTTCAAAAAACTCCCCAACCCTGCCAACTCCTGCGCCATAACTTTGGGGAACCATTGCTGCATGTGATGGATGGTCGAGTGCTGCCACGGCCATTTGCCACTCTGCCGTTGAAGAACATCCCAATGTACCTATTTTACCATTGGACCAATCTTGATCCTTCATCCAGCTAAAGGCGTCGTAACCATCGGTTAAGGGTGTGCCTAGAATATCCCATTCACCCTCAGAAAAATACCGTCCCCGTTCATTTTGAACAACGTATGCATAACCCCTTTTGACAGCCTCATAGGCTCTTTGAGCCGTTCTAGTGCGCTGTTCCCCATCTCCCCAAGAATTAAAATTATAAGGCGTTCTAGAGAAAATAATAGGAACTTTATCTGTTGTTTTTGGTCTATAGATATCAGTAGCCAATCGAATACCATCACGCATAGGCATCATAACCTTTTGGTCAACGATTGCTATTGCATTCAGTTCTTTTAGAATATCTTCTTGTGCAATGACTGAAGAAACTGAAATAAGAATGAAACAGATTGATATTAAAAACCGTAAGCTCCCTTTTTGGTTGAAAAACATGTAATAGTATTTTAAATTTTAGAATAACCCTAGAATCCTTTAAAAATACTAAAATGCTACTAAAAAATAGGAATGCACCAGAAAAATTGTGGTAGATAAAGTATAAACTGTTCCTCTATGGGTTAAACCAATAATTTACTTTCAAGGTGAGTGACCATGTTCTTCCTGAATAAGGAGATATAAGGTGATTATTGGTATAGACAATAAACAAGTCAGAAGCTGGCTTATAACGCCATTGAAACCTCGAATTCAAATTGAAGTTTTTGGATTGTTCATTGTACTGAAAAAGGGTGGCAAAAAACAACTTATTGGTAAAGGTAATATCAACCTCGGAACCTATAAGCCAAAATTGATTTGTATTCCAAGGCGCTGGTAATTTTATACGGTTGTAATTCAAATTTGCACTTAGGCTCACATAAGGCTGAAACCGATAACCTAATTCAGTGGTAAGACTTGTTCGATTACCATCTTCGTAATAGCCACCAAAACGGGCATCGAAGGTATATGTAAAAAGGCTTTGGGGTTTTGATTCGTACATCCACCCAAAGGCATTCCAGTTGTGTTTGGTTCCTGCATCCAGCTCCTCATTGCCCAACCTTGTTGGGTCAAATGGCGACAATAACTCTACATAATCATCAGATATGAAAAAATCCAAGTTGCTCCGGTTCCGAAATGCGAAAGCGTAAACTAGATAACTCGTGTTGTCGGTTCGCTCAAAATCTTGATTGAAAAAATAACTGGTGTTCAGCGTGGGACCATGACTCAGAATAGTCCCTGCCTTAGGGAAAAAAAGATGTCCAACATTAGATTGGATATTCACGTACCCATTTCTAGGTACAAAACCCACTTCGGCAGTATAGCTATCCTCGACGGATGCCTCCTGAATACGCCAATTCCATTTTCTACTTTTATATTCCAAATGGGCTGCTTGTGTAATGCCATTGCCTATTTTATTCGGCGAGAACGACTTTAATAAAAATGCCTTGCCATTCCATAAATTGTTGGATGATGCCAGGTTATACTCCACCCCTATGTTTCTATTGAACTTTGAATACAAGTCTGTAATCGAATCATTCTCTTGGGGGTAGTTAAATGATTCTTTATTCACGATCATCAGGCCAACACTAGACCTACTAAAGACCTTTCGTTGTAATGAAAGCACCCCAAAGTTCTGGCTTGGGAGCCCGGTTTCATCTACTGCCGCGGTTTGCATATCCATAATACCTAAGCGCCATTTATCATTTAGGTTACCACTAACCCTAGCTCCCGCCCTTATGGGCACTCCCAGCCCTATTCTACGAGAAAAGAAAGGTCGAATCGTTGCATATCCAAAATTTGCGAACAAGTCACCATTCTCTAAAAAGAATTGCCTTTTCTCAGGGAAAAAGAGTTCAAATCGCTCCAAATTGGTAATTTGGCGGTCTACTTCAACTTGCGAGAAATCTGGATTAACAGTTAAGTCAAGGTTTAAAGATGAGGTAAGACTTACCTTTACATCTCCCCCCACCTTTTTATCAAAAGTAGTTTCACCCTCAAGATCATTATTAACACTCGCTAAAGCATAGGGAATAATCGACACATTTGTTCCTGCTTTGGGAGGTGCCTTATCCCAGACCAATACCCCTGAATATGCCAAAGATGAGGTTGGAAATTGTCTAGGAATTGGTGTCCAACTAGATTTCTCGCTTGCCCTAAGGTCTAAACGGCTAAAATTAATTCCCCATTCTTTTACGTCATCCTCATATCTAATGGACTTAAAGGGAATGGCCATTTCAAAAACCCATTTTTCATCATCACTCTGTACTTCTGAAATCCATTTGGTGTCCCAGTTCAAATCAACACCGCTACCGCTGAACATGGTTCCATCCCATTGTGCACCAGCTGCGTTCGATCCAAAGGTGAAACCAGTGGTTTGGTTATTGAACGGGTCTAAAAAGAACAGAAAATTATCATTCTTGCCAAACGTAAAATCCCTTCTCAATGATTCCACAATATTTTGACCGGATTGGCTATTGAAAAAAGTTGCCAATAGATATATGTTCTTATCATCATAAGCCATTCTGATTTCAGACTTCTCGTTAGCCTTACCGTTATCCATAGGCAAAACCATAAAAAAGTCTTTGGCTACATCGGTGTTTTTCCAGGCGAGGTCATCACCTACCCCATCTATGACAATGGGAGTCGTGGTTTTACGAATATTCAACCTAAAAGATTCATTCTTTTTTTGGGCGGTTCCCTGAAGGCAAATAAGGGCTATAGCGAGACTTAAATAGGCGTACCTCATAATCAACACTAAGGTACCCATATTTTATAAAATGTAAAGATTGATTAATGACAATTAAGTACTATTTATTGCCATATTACAGCAGATTATAAAAATAACAATATTCATATATACCATAGGTAAGTTTAATTCGTTAAATCGTATACGATATATTATATTAGTTGTATGATTTCAAAGATAATTCTACGCGATCAGGTACGAGAACATTTGTTAGGCCAAATGACAAATGGACTATTGGAACCTGGAAAAACGATAAATCTTGCCGCCTTGGCGCGGAGGTTGGATGTTAGTGTTACTCCTATTAGGGAAGCACTGACCCAATTACAGCAATCAAAACTTATCAAAGCTATACCCAATAGAGGGTTTATTATTGCTGAATTGAATTATCTAGAGGCAAAGGACTTATATGAGTTAGTGGCTGATTTAGAGGTTTTAGCACTTGAGAACTCTGCATTTGACGAGACTTCAATAGCCGCTTTAAAAAAAACACAGATTAAATTCAAAGGTGCGAAGGATACTTTGTCTAGAATTCATGCCAAGCTCGAATTCCATAAAATTCTTACCCAACATTACAACAACGCACTCGCCCAACAAATATTGACCGATCTTAAAACCCGAATAATTTTTTATGAAAGGGCTTTTATGTCAGATGATTCTATCTATGCCAAATCAGATAACCAACATGATGGGATAATCTCAGCCATTGAAGACGACAATGTACCCACTGCCGCCCTTGTTTTAAAAATGAATTGGATGCTGATATTGGATTATATTCAAAAACAATTGCGATTTATATAATGGCTATTCTAAATCTTCTAAAATTACCCCAGCCTTTTTAATATTGCTATTATAACAACCTATTACTTTGCGTGTAAACAAAAAGTAAAGAACCGTTCCCAGTGGTAGAAACCAGAACCAAAAATTACCTTGGGATTCCGAAAAAATATCATCTCCATCAAATATTTTAGAGCCTACCGGAATAATTATCAGCATAAGAACAAAACCAGCATAGACTGTGAATTTCATAAACCTTTGATAGCGCTGTTTGCTTCTTTCATACGCAACTATACTTTCTTTATAGTTTAATACAGAAACATCCAAATTTTGCATATCGTTTAAATACTTAAGCGAGAAATATGGCAGTACAATAAGTATGCCCAAGGTAATGACCCCGCATATTTGCAGCAACAATGTGTCTAGCTCATAAAATCTAAAAAGTAAAATGGCCGCGACAACGTACGTAAAAACAGCACTGATTTTTTCTGGAATTGCAATCTTGTTCAATCTGTCCTTGTAGTCCTGATGTGTCATTTTCAAAATGATTTCTTTCGTCAACTTTTTTTGCTTTTCAAGCTCTTCACTCATTTGAGACCATGTGGCTTGTAGTTCTTCAATTTCCATCTGCTAATTATTTAACCATTTGTGATTTTAATTTTTCCTTGATACGCGAAATTCGAGTGCCAATATTACTGGAAGTCATTCCTGTTATTTCGGCTATTTCATCATACTTTTTGCCCTCTAACAGTAGCAACATTATCCCTTTTTCCAAAATGTTGAGCTGGTGTATTTGGGTATATAGCATTTTTATCCGCTCTTCAAATACGGTATCATAAAAATCGGTTTGGCTGAGCACTACCCTATCTATAGCTACAGAATGTCCCTTACGTTTATTCTTTTTTATACGTGTTAAGGCTGTGTTCAAAGCTATGCGGTACATCCATGTACTGAATTTTGACTCATTCCTAAAAGAATCAAAAGATTTCCATAACTGATAAACAATTTCCTGATATAGATCTTCTTGGTCTTCCCTATTATCCGTATAAATCGTGGTAATCTTAAAAATAACCCCTTCGTTCTGTTTTATAACATCAACAAATTCATTCTCCCTATCCATGTACTGGTTTTGGTTTGGTTCATTAGTGTCCACACTTGCAAAAAAATCACATCGCATCAAAATAAAATGCACAAAAATGATATAGTCTTATAGTAAAAGACTGTTTATAGCGTTAGGAAAGTATAACTATTTTTACGATTGATATCCATATAGTAATCCTTAAACGTAACACCATGAACTATTTATCCCCTCAAATTGAGGCCTTGGCAAGAAAGAAAATAAAAAAAGATGCGCCTTTGGTCAGAAAGGGATTTTCATGCGGAATTTTTCAGGAGTATGAAGCAATAAACAATGCTGAATCTACTGCAGAAGTTATTACTAAGCCATAATCACCATACCACATTACTCGAACAAACCTTTATCCAATCCCGGAATTAAATTCAAAGCATTTTTGTAGTACACTTTTTTCAAAACTTCGTCGGGTAAATCCAAGCCATACATGGCCCAAAAAGCGTGGTATTTCTTGTAATAGGGAAAGTATTCATCATCGGTTTCCAAGACCCTGAAATAAGTGGGGAATTCCTCAGGTTTCCAACTGTCTTTTCCAAAAAGAATACGATCTTGGTATTTTAGGAAAAAGGCATGCGCATTTTTAGGCTGCCTACCCAATTCGGCAATAACAGCTCCAATACCTACGTACATGTTCGGCATTTCATCCATAAATCCGCCTAATTTTTTCAAATTGTTGGCATACCATCCCATATGGGCATTTATAAATTTTGTTTTCGGATGTTTTTTGAACATGTTGTGCTGCTCTTGTATGATCTGCTCCCATGGCGCTGGATCAGTTGCCGATCTTTTTCTTCTAGGATGCGTCTTTAACTCTAACCAACGCTCATTACTACTGTCCATTGGGTCCCAGAACGATTTTGGATCGGCAGCATGAATTAGAACTGGAATACCCATTTCCGCACATTTGGCCCAAATTGGATCTAAACGGGGATCATCAATGGCCAATCTATTCCCGTCAGCGTCTTTATACCTAAGCCCAAGGCTCTTATAGATTTTTAATCCTTTTGCTCCGTTCTTAATATCAGTTTCCAATTGTGCAGCAGCCTTCTTAGACCAGCCATCGGTGCCTACCCCATCAAAATCAACGTTCGCAAAAACTGCAAATCGATTGGGATGATTCTCCTTAATACTCTGCAACATGGCATTTATACGTTCTCCCGAACCTCCACTAAGATTCACCATTATACCTTCATTAAGGGCATCCATATCTTTCACTAAGGCCTCTAAGGCTTCAGCGGACATATCTCTTTGGTGACTATGCACATCGATAAAAGGAAATTTCGCCCTTTTAACCTCATTTACAGGAACAACCAGTGTAGATTTAGGATTATACTCTTCAAAACCCATCTCTTGGGCACAGCCCCCTGTTAAAGGCAAAATAATTGTGACAACTAATAGATATAGGTACTGGTATTTCATTTATTTAAGTGTTTATCGTGAATAATGCTAAATGTTTTTAATGCTTGTTTGTATTCTTCCATTGTATCCAAATCTTTTTCCTTTCCATTGGGGTTTATGGCTATGACGTCATTTGAATTAGCGGTTATTATTTGTTTTGCACCTATGTTACCTTCTAGACTGGATAAATCCTCAAGATACTTTTTATCAAAAAGAACAGGTACCCCGTTACTATGTTTATATGCCGTTGCTACAATTCCTTTGTTGGATCTTTTAAAAGTAGCAATCATTTTGTTAATATAGTCTGCATCAATCAGAGGTTGATCGCATAACATAATAAGAATCCCATCATAATTCATATTTGATTGTAAAAGGTAATTGATAGCACAAGAAATGGAGGAACCCATGCCTTTATTCCAATTCTTGTTTAAAATCCAGCTTACCTCAGTTGATTTGAATTGCATTTGAATGGTTGCCGCTTTGGCACCAAGAACAACACAAACCTTTTCAGAACTACTTTGCAATGCCTCTTTAATTGCAGTACCTAGCAGGGTAGAATGACCCCATGGGAGTAATTGTTTGGCTTGCTTCATACGTGAAGACTGCCCAGCGGCTAAGATGACTACGGCTATATTATCGTTCTCGGCCATTAATTATGAATGGGACTTGATTTATGTTTAAGCATTATGGGCTCTTGCTTGCGAACCACAGTTAAGATTTCGGCCATAATGGCGATTGCAATTTCCTCAGCTGTTTCTGCGCCAATATTCAAGCCTGACGGACCGTAAATGGTATCAAAGAACGAATCATTGATTTCTGGGTAACGTTCAATAAGCTCATTCAAGAGCTTTTCCCGTCTTTTCGCAGGGCCTAAAATTCCCAAATAGGCAGGTCGGGTATTCCTAATCCTCAATAGATATTTTAAATCCTTCACATAGCTATGGGTCATCAACAGCACTGCAGTTTGGGTGTCAATATTTTCTACAGATAAGCTCTCTGAATCCACACATAATAATTCCTGTGCCCCTGGGAAGTCAACCAAGGTTTTTTCTTCTGATGGTGCAGCCACAACAGTTACGTCCCAACCAGTTAGTGCTGCATAGGAAGATAGTTGTACGGCATCATGCTCTGCCCCAATGATCAATAATTTAAAACAGGGCTCCATTTCTTGATTAAATATCATTAGTTTTTTATCAAGCTCAAAGGAATCTCGAATTGGAAATCTATTTTGGCCTAATGAAAAAACAGAACCAAACGATTCATTGTAACCCTCAGATTTTAAATAATAACAATAAACTTTAATTGGACTCCGCTTTTTTAAACTTTCTTCAAAAGCATCTAGGAACGCTTTATTAGGTTCAAAAGGTTCAATTAAAATATATAATAAACCTTCACATCCCAATCTATAGCGGCCATCATAGGTCATCATTTTTGATATGCCATCATTAAAAACAGTTTGCGCCTGCCGTATCACCTCTTTTTCAACGCAACCACCACTAACTGCGCCAATGGCTTTATCGTCTTCACGAATCATCATACGAACCCCTGGACGTCGATATGAAGAACCCTCCAAGGCAACAACAGTAGCCAAAACGGTCTTCATTTTAAGCGCTTCGGCAATCAGGTAAGCTGCTACAATTTTTTTAAGTTCATGCGTCATTTTACTATTTTATTCTTAACGAATATTATTCCCTATCAACAAGATAACACTTAACAAATGAAATCTTCCATTGGGGCAACTTTGTCAAACTACCAAAACCACTATTTCACTTCTAATTTAATTGAATAAATAGCATTGGTTTTTACTTTAACAAGTTTTAACAAACTTTTTCTATGGATGTATAATTTAAAAAATATTTTGGCGTTCTGAGTGTTGAACCACTAAATAATGAAAATGAAATCTTGTTTAAAGTACTTTGGTCTTTTCTCCCTATTGTTTTTGTCCTTCTCATGCGGTAATGCTGATGATGATGTTAATCTGGATTTAAACTTTGGAGATGGACTAGGCATGGGCAATCCAGTAGACGACTGTCTTAATTTAGGTGAAAGTGATTTGGTCCTATCCATCCAAGAACAATACACTACCCTACCTGGAAAAGTATCCATATTATTTAAAGTATCCGATACTGATGGAATCCCTGTTGCGGGTTTGACCGCCAATAAATTCACTATTTATGAACAAGGACGTAACGATGAATGTTTCAATACCATTTCAACGTCCGAATCCTTGGCAAGAATCTCATCGAACTCACAAATATTCAATTCGAATACCATTTTGGTTTTGGATTTAAGTAATAGTGTACTTAGTAGTAGTTTAGAGGAGTTGAAAACGGCATCTGTGAGTTTCATCAATAACGTGATGCCGACAAGTACAGAAGATTCCTATAAGATGGCGATTTATTGGTTTGATGGCGAGGATGAACTTCATCTCTTGAACGATTTGACCAGTTCTAAACAAGCGTTGGTTGATTCGATTAATGCCATAACCGATGATATCAGTAATGACATATCCACTGATTTATATGGTGCGGTAATCAAGTCTACCCAAATTGCGGAAGATTTGTTAAAGGAGAGTATAAAGGATGAAATTATTGGTGCTGCTTCTGTGGTGGTTTTTACTGACGGAACCGATCAGGCATCAAGATATACTGAACAAGCTGCACTCAAGGTTGTGAACGAAGCAAGTGCAAACATATCATTCTTTTCGATTGGACTGGGTGCCGAAATAGATACACAAGTTTTAACTGACATTGGAAAAACATTCAGTGTATTTGCAGGTAATGCGGAGGAATTGGAAAATACCTTTAATGATATATCCATTAAAATCTCTGAGCGGGCAAACAGTTTTTACCTTTTTGAATATTGTAGCCCAAAACGTGATGGTAGTGGTGAAAACAATCTCGCCATACAAGTAGTAGATGGTAGCCGACAGGGAGCTGTACAGACTAAATTCAGTGCAAACGGTTTCACGGGTGGTTGCGAATAAAAGCCAAGAAAATATGAATTGAGTAAAAGCGTCCTGAAAAGGGCGCTTTTTTTGTGCATATCTGAAGCTTACCTTTAATTCAAGGTAGGGTTTTCCACTTGTTAATTGTTCTATTTATAACAACCCCCAATTATATTGAATACCTACATCCTAAAAACTATGAAGACGTTTAATCCTGCCTGTCGGCAGACAGGTTTAAAAAAAAGAAATCATGGATGTAATCAACGAAATTATTCAAAACAGCGCCATTGGCCCATTATCAAAAGTTTATAAAAGCTTGGTTTTACTATTATTCTCAACAATAGTATCCGTATTATTCACAATGCTTGTTATTTTGCTTAAGTATGGCCCATATATGACCATTCAATATGGGTACTGATCCACATGTCATTTCGAAGGAAGAACGAATGACTTACCTATAGATCATCGCATTCTTAAAGTCACTTTTTCCAGAAATTAAATCTATCAGAAAACCATTGATAACCGCATAATGGGGTTTGCCATCTTTTTCAAGTATGAAAGTTGGATTAATACCCACTTCCAATTGAAGCTCTGGCAGCTCATATGTTGAACCTATAATATTCATCGGTATTGGAGATTCCAACATTCCAACCGGGATGTTTGCAACGCGAACATAGGTATATCCCTGTTTTAGCAAATCAAAAGGATCTATGTCCTTTAAATCCCCAAAATTAATGAGGTTATTTGGGTAAATTCCACCCTGTCTAATGGCAAACCCAGAGGCATCTAGGGTTTCGTACCCGTAATAGGTTGACAAATCACCCTGATCTATTATTCTGCTGCTATACCAAAAATCATTGTTACCTTCTTTATCTACTTCCAAACGGTTCATACCTACATCCAAAACATAATCCTTCCCTAGCAAGTTATAGGTAGCGTTCACAATTTTCAGGTCAAAGAGTTTTCTATCATTTTCAGGTATTTGTTCATATTCATCAATGGGTATGTTTTTATAATTTTCCTTGGCAATGGTATAAATTGCTGAAAGAATGGAAACATAATTCAGTTTTCTGATTTCTTGTTTTTCAACATCATTGGTATAACCACCTGACTCAATAAGAATAGTACTTGTACCCCACTTCTGTATATTATCGCCAAAAGCCCTTGGTTCAAAATCATCATTATAACGACCAACTTGCCCTGGTGCATATTTTTGAATGATATTATTCATGAAAACAATGATCTTCATCGCATTACCCCGCTTTTCACTAATGTTTTTTTCATAATTAAAGGCAGGTGCCAAATACGAGATAGTCGCCGGCTTCTCTGTCCGTTCAGCATTGTAATAGGCACTCTGATCATGTAGATTAAAACCAAAATCGGCATTTAAACTATCTCGAACATGCTTTAATGTTTTACTTTCTGGTGATTGCAGTCTCACAGCATCCCTATTAATATCGACTCCTAAGAGGTTTCTTCTTTGAAAACGCTCAGCTCCATCAGGATTCAACATGGGGAGAAAATGTATCGTCAAATTTTCAAGAATTTCTTTTTTCTCTTCTTGAAAATCATTACTGGCCAAAAAGTTCAAAATGTCAAATATGGCCTGGGTGGCGGTTGGTTCATTACCGTGCATTTGGGACCATAATAAAACATTGGTTTTGCCGGATCCTATGCTAATGAGATTCAATGCCCTACCTTCGATTGATGCACCTACTTTCTTAACTATAAAAGCCTTATTGGCTGCATGCTTTACGAATAATGGCTGTAGCTCATGATGTTTTACCCTTCTCTTAGTTAAGCTTATTTCCTTGTAATTTTCGTAGGTTTCATACAAGTTCGTCGTTAAATCTGATTTTTGGGATATTCCATTATTTAATGCCATTAATGATAATAGAAGGAGTAATACTTTCATCTTCATGCTAGTTGGTTTTTGCGGGTAGCGGTTTAAATTCATATTTAATTGTGGCCTTTCGTACTTTGGTCATGAACTCGTTTCCTGGATCGGTTTTTTTGGTCCTATAATCCTCATCCTTCTCTAACCATAATTCATGACTTTCAAATAAAGTGTATTCATGATGGCCAATGACATATTCTATATCATACTTTTTAGCCAGATATTTAACCAACCAAATATTTGATTTTAATTGTGCTTTAGTCAGTGGGGTGTCTTGGGTACCCCCTACATTTTCGACTCCGATGGCACAGTGATTTAATCCTATTACATGCCTTCCCATTGTGGTTTCCGGCATAAGGCTATAAATAGTACCATCTTGATCTACTAAAAAATGAGAGGAAACATTCAATCCACTAGCCATGCTTACTACTTCGCGCCAACTTGGTATCTTTTCATTGTAAAAGGCATCGAAAGATCCTTCGAAAGTGGGTATGGCCGTCCAATGTAAAACAATCATCCTGGGTACGATACTAGGACTGTCTTGTTCCAAACCGTACCTATCTTTCAGGTATTGTATTGTCAATTGACTACGTTCCTCATTAAAAACAATAGGTTTATCGACTATCTTTCTTGATGCAGAGCATGACAGGAGCAGCGCTAGTATTATAACCGCTAATAATCGTTTCATTTTTCTTTTCTTTCATTTATTGTCAAAGAATCCACACTTTCCCTTAAAACGGCATACTGGATTTGTATTTTTTTTATTCCCCATTCCTTGGCTTTTTTAATATCCTCTTCCATAAATATATCAATCCTATTCCTCCATTTGCTATGCATTTTGTCATTGATGTAGAATGTATCGGGAAAAGTATCAATTCGAACCATCGTGCCGTACTTCAATCCTTTGGCAATTAAATCCCTAGAAACCGCAATCGATTTCATTCCTGGGACCAAGGTGTCACCCCAGGCAGTGATATTAGGCGCACCCGAAGTTTGCGATTTAACCGAATTATAGGCAGTAGCAGTCACTTTGAGAGTAATCCAATCATATGGATCCTTCTTTTTTGCTTCGTTACAGCTTAAAAATAAGCATAAGACAATAATCAAGTAAAAATATTTGACAAGCATGTCTTTCAATTTAATTTATTTTCCAATATCATTAGGTCAGTGGCATTCTCCTTCCAAAAATTGGATTGTTCTTCCGGTACAGGTGTAAACACATAAGGAAATGCACTTAGTATAATATCTTCATCACCATCGCCATCAACATCACCTGCATCCATCAGCAACCATCTGGCAAAATTGGATTCTTTAAAAGTAGAATCTTCAAAAACAAAGTCGGTTGTATTTTTATTCTCAAGATAAATAAATGAAGATTCCTTGGTGTTTTCATAGTCTGGAAAAGTAGATAGTAAACCAAAATCGAAATCACCATCCTGATCAAAATCCCTTGAAACCACCCTTGTTGCACCATTCATGGGGTAAAAATAGGCTTCTACGAAACGGTTGTTGCCATCGTTAATATGCAATCGCATCCCGTGATATGGCTTAGGAGTGTAGGTTTTATCGGCATTATCCCCATTAACCGTCACTATATCATCATCCCCATCATTATCAAAATCAATTAATTCGAACCAACTACTTCCATAAATAGGGCTAAAGCGAATTACTTTTTCCATTCTAAAATTCAAATCATTCTCCTGATATAAGATGGTAATACTCTCATCCCCTTGCGAAACAAGGGCGATAATATCTTTCTTGCCATCCCCATTCATGTCTTTTACAACCAACCGAATTACTCCTGGTTGATTTATTAAGACTTTCTTCTCATAAGTCAGTGTATCTTTTTGTTTCAATAACGAAAGCTTACCTGTGAGATATCCGAATTCACTCACTAATATTTCATTTATTCCATCGCTATTTAAATCCTGTACCTCGGTATGCACAGGTCTATGAAAAATTTCAGGGATTGCAGTTACCTTGTCTTCATTTACCAAAAAAATCTTACCGGACGCCAACTCCGAAGGATTAAGATTCCCAACAGTGGTTATATATTGAACATTATTCTTGGTATTGTAAGCGGTTATGGGTCTCGTAAAATTGCCATTCAAGACCAAGGAGTCCTGAGTATAATCGTAGGTCAACAATCGACCTTGCATATCGCCTAGTTTAATCTTGCCAGTATCTCTGTCAATATTTAAATAGGTGAACATTGCATCGCGTATGGCATCAAATGAAATTGGCTTGGGAACAAATCCATTTAGGCTCTTATTCGTGATTTCAATGTTCGGCATCATTAAGGAATCCGGGGCTTGTTGCATAATATATTCTTTCAACAAACTCCATTCCTCTTTCTTGATAATAGGTGCCAAAGTATATAATCCTGTTTTCATCATCGCTTCTTGCTCTTTAAAGGAAAGACCTTTATAAGGGTTGAAAGAAGAATCCCTAATTCCCATTCGAGCTCCCATTTCGGGTAAAACTTTATTTTCCCATAAATGCTTTGGCAAGGATTGAATTGAAGGGGCGATATGACAACTGGCACAATAATCATCATATAAAACAATTGCTTTTTCCTTTTTGTCCAAAGCGCAAGAAGATAAAAGTACAAGTGAATACAAAATCAAGAAATGAAAACCTTTTGTTACTCGCATAAGCTTTATACACATATATTCGTTAAAAGAATCATTGCACATTTTTGGTTGTAGATTCCTAAAGAAGCATACTTTGATAAATCTAATATTTATCTTTGAGACTTATTAGATATAGTTATGAAATTAATAAAACGTATTCTCCTTGCGCTAGTTTTGGTCATTGCGGGCATTATCATCCTCAATTATCCAAAACTGAATATTATTTCAGGTTTCGCAGCCAAAAATATGGCTTCCAATAGATTTATTGCTGCACGTACAGTAGAGGCAGTCACCAAAGAGGACCATAATGTTCCCATGATCAAACTTGCCGATGTGGAGGTTCATGAAGATGAAGTCGCAGCTACTGTATATGGACTCATGGAGCGTAAATCAGTTTGTACTGACGGATTGGGTTGTGTTCTGATAACTGATGATTTTGACATCAATGAAATTAATTACAAGCCAAATCGGACTAAAATTAATAATGGACTACCCTTCCCGTATGGAAATAACGGCAAAAAGGATACAATTTTTGAAAATGTTGATTATGAGCAAATTCAAAAAGCCATTGATGGGGCTTTTGAAAATGCTGAAGTCCAAAAAACACGAACCGTACTCATAGCATATAAAAACCACATTCTTGCAGAAAAATATGGGGCAGGGTTTACTAAAAACACTCCTATTTTAGGCTGGTCTATGACCAAGAGCGTTTTGGCAACTTTATATGGAATACTACAACATCAGGATAAAATTGATATGGACTATTATCCTTTTAAAGAGTTGGATTTGACCGATTTTGTTGGTAAAGATCCCCGTGAATTCATTCCTTTGGATGATTTACTACGAATGCAAAGTAGGATGGCATGGAATGAGGATTATACCTCTATTTCGGATGTTACAAAAATGCTATTCATGGCCAGTGATATGACAAAATCTCAAATAAATACAGACTTTAGCTTAAACAGCCCCAAAGTTTGGAATTATTCTTCAGGTACCTCTAACCTACTCTCAGGAATTCTTCGGAAGCAATTCAAAACCCATCAAGAATATCTGGATTTTCCATATTCAGCTTTAATTGATAAGATCGGGATGCATTCGATGCTCATTGAAACTGACATGGCAGGAAATTATGTAGGCTCTTCCTATGGGTGGGCCAATACCCGCGATTGGGCAAAATTCGGAATTCTACATTTGAATAAAGGCAATTGGAATGGCGAACAATTATTCAGTCCTGAATGGATTGATTATATCACCAAACCCACTGCCCTATCAAACGGGACCTATGGCGCCCATTGGTGGCTCAATGCCGAAGGTAAATACCCAGATGTACCCCATGACCTCTATTCTGCCAATGGTTATCAAGGCCAATATGTTTTTGTGATTCCTTCAAAAGATTTGGTAATCGTACGCACTGGACTTGCTGAGGACCCTGAATTTGATGTAAACAAATTTATTAGCGAAGTGATTAAGGCAATCAAATCGTAATGCGATTTTTTTGACATTTAATAATGGCTGAAATATCTTTTTTAAGAAGGTTCACCACATTTTTCGCTCATCTCACAACAATAATTGTTATTTACCACGAAAGCCATCTACATTTATCATGTAATAATTAAGTAAATAATTTTTTTCATTTTCATATAGTGTTCTCGTAAAAGAGTCTTGTCGTAATCGGTGAGGCTCTTTTTAGTTAATGAAACCCCAATGTACATCGTAGCTATAGACAAATTAGGTGGTTGAATTAATTCCACTGCAAAGCGGAATCTCCCTTAGCTTATATTTTCAATTTCGAATGTGGTTTCTTAGTCACTTCGCTTCTTTGAAATGAGAACTTTTGTCATTCCTCCGACTTGTGCTGAACTTGTTTCAGTAAAGCAGGAATCCAAATTCCTACTTGCGTAAATTAGGGAAACGTCTGTTTAATTTGAACA
>CBDUKE010000010.1:0-46852 GCA_965367725.1 uncultured Maribacter sp.
TTTTTCCAAATAATCCAAATGTAACATATTGGCCCCATCGCTTTTGGCGATTGAAGGGTCAAAGTGGGTTTCCATAAACAGTCCGTCGACTCCTGTGGCAATTCCAGCTCTCGCGATGGTTTCGATCATGTCGGGTCTACCGCCTGTTACTCCGGAAGATTGATTGGGTTGTTGTAAAGAATGGGTAACATCCAAAACAACGGGAGCATATGCCTTCATAGTAGGTATTCCCCTAAAATCAACGATCATATCCTGATACCCGAACATAGTTCCACGATCGGTCAACATGACCTGACTATTCCCGGAATCCTTAACCTTTTGAACTGCATGCTGCATACTTTCCGGACTCATGAATTGGCCTTTCTTAAGATTAACCACTTTGCCTGTTTTTGCTGCGGCTACGACCAAATCTGTTTGACGAACAAGAAAAGCTGGTATTTGTAGTACATCTACATACTCCGCTGCAAATTTTGCATCTGTTATTTCATGAATATCAGTTACCGTGGGTACCTTAAAAGTTTCTGAAACTTTACGTAAAATCTTCAAGGCCTTTTCATCCCCAATACCGGTAAAGGAATCTACCCGACTGCGATTGGCCTTTTTGAAACTTCCCTTGAAAATGTAAGGAATTTGCAGTTTGTCGGTTACTGAAACAATTTTCTCAGCAATACGCAGCGCCATGTCTTCCCCCTCAATAGCACAAGGTCCTGAAAGCAGAAAGAAGTTATCACTATCCGTATATTTTAATTGAGGAATCAGGTTTAATTGCATGGCGATTTATTTTGGCGCAAAGATACTATTTTGATATAGAATTTGTTATATAGATTTAGCCTGTAAGTTATGGCGATAAAAATGGACAAAGTAAGACGAGTTTGTAATACAAGTTGATCCCAAATCAATCTACTATGCAAAGAATTATTCTTGTGGCATTGCTCTTTAGCGGTTTTTTAGCAGCTGCCCAATTCGGAAAAAACTGTGAGCTCAGGCAGTTCAAGCTCAATATCTTTAATCCAGGAGTGGAATATGAGATGGCCTTGGGCACCAATACCACCTTTGATATCAAAGCGGGTATACAGGTCGCGTTGGATCCCTTGGTTTCAAATGTTTATGAGGAAGTCGGATTTTTTCCTGCCCTTACTGGGCAATACCGGTACTATTATAACTTTGAAAAGCGGCAACGAAATCGAAGACAGATTTACGGTAATTCCGCAAATTATGTCGCGCCAGCGGTAGCGGTATTCTTCCCCGATAGTAGAACTATAGATAATGAATTGGTAAAAGGCCCTTTTGGTTATGCAGGTTTGGTGACAGGACTACAGCGTAGTTACGATTCAGGAATCAATTTCTCTATTGATGTCGGGGCGGCCTATTATGCAGGACAATTCAATGGGCAAATTCTACCCGTAGCTAATTTGAGTATCGGTTGGATCATCAGTGAGAAACGCTGGTGTGTTGGTAAATAGCAAACCTCCTCAAAATCAATATAATAAGAATTCGCGGACTTTTATTATACGCTATAAAAAAAGACGTATCTTTGCGCGCTGAAATAGCAGAGCTATTTAAATTAAAGTTATGTCAACAACAAAGAATATTGCGATTATCGCACACGTAGATCACGGAAAAACCACCTTGGTGGATAAGATCATGCACCATTGTCACCTATTTAGGGACAACCAGAATACGGGCGACCTTATTTTGGACAACAATGATTTGGAGCGTGAACGCGGGATAACCATTACTTCAAAAAACGTTTCTGTAAATTATAAAGGCGCCAAGATCAATATTATCGATACGCCTGGTCACGCCGATTTTGGAGGTGAAGTAGAGCGTGTATTGAATATGGCTGATGGTGTGTTGTTGTTGGTAGATGCTTTTGAAGGCCCAATGCCCCAAACGCGATTTGTATTGCAAAAAGCAATCGATTTGGGATTGAAACCATGTGTGGTTATCAATAAGGTTGATAAGGAAAACTGTACGCCAGAGGAAGTACATGAAAAGGTTTTTGATCTGATGTATGAGTTGGGAGCAGAGGAATGGCAATTGGATTTTCCCACTGTTTATGGTTCTGCCAAAAACAACTGGATGAGTGATGATTGGAGAAACGAAACCGATTCAATAGAACCATTATTGGATATGGTCGTGGAGCATATTCCCACCTTTGTACCAAAAGAAGGCAATACACAAATGTTGATTACGTCTTTAGACTTCTCATCGTTTACCGGAAGAATTGCCATTGGAAGGTTACTAAGAGGAAGTTTGAAGGAAGGACAACAGATTTCCTTGGTAAAAAGGGATGGGAGTATTGTAAAATCGAAAATAAAAGAACTCTTTACATTCGAAGGAATGGGAAGATTAAAAGTAAAGGAAGTAGTAACTGGTGATATTTGTGCCATTGTTGGTCTGGAAGGTTTTGAAATCGGGGATACCATTGCCGATTTGGAGAACCCGGAAGGTTTAAAGACCATAGCAATCGATGAGCCTACCATGAGCATGTTGTTTACCATCAATGATAGTCCGTTTTTTGGAAAAGACGGGAAGTTCGTTACCTCAAGGCATATAAAAGAGCGCTTGGAGAAAGAATTGGAAAAGAATTTGGCGTTACGTCTTGAAGCGACAGATAGTGCAGATAAATTCATGGTTTTTGGCCGTGGGGTTTTACACCTTTCAGTTTTGATTGAAACCATGAGAAGAGAGGGTTACGAATTGCAAATAGGTCAGCCACAAGTAATCATCCGTGAATTTGATGGGGTAAAATGTGAACCTGTTGAGCAACTGACCATAGATTTGCCTGAGGAAGTATCTGGTAAGGCTGTTGAAATGGTTTCTATTCGTAAAGGGGAAATGATCGGTATGGAGGCAAAGGGGAATCGTATGATTTGTCAGTTTTTGATTCCATCTCGTGGAATCATCGGTCTGCGTAACCAATTATTGACAGCTACTGCTGGGGAGGCCATTATGTCGCACCGGTTTTTTGAGTATCAACCTATGAAAGGTGATGTTCCACAACGTCAAAATGGTTCTTTGGTTTCAATGGAAAAAGGAAAAGCTATTCCTTATTCAATAGATAAATTACAGGATAGAGGTAAGTTTTTTGTGGATCCGGGCGAGGATATTTATGAAGGTCAGGTTATTGGGGAAAATTCACGTGGAGATGATATGACCATCAACATCACCAAAACAAAGAAACTTTCAAACGTTCGTTCTTCAGGGGCGGATGACAAGGCCAAGATTGTGCCAGCTATTAAATTTTCCTTGGAAGAGGCATTGGAATATATTCAGAAAGATGAATACGTTGAGGTAACCCCTAAACATATTCGTTTGAGAAAGATCTATTTAACGGAAGTAGATCGTAAGCGAAATAAGATTACTTAAAATAAGTAACAAATCAAAAAAATGCCCAAACGAAAGTTTGGGCTTTTTTTATTCGACAAAATCCTTAGGTGATTGATGCAATGCCGCGGCTGCGGCACCAATAATACCTGCCTCATTTTGGAGTTCAGCAGGAATTACAGGGGTATCAATAGTGATATATTGTTTAAATTCATCGAACTTTTTTGAGGTGCCACCACCTAAAATGATGAGGTCAGGTGAAATAATCAAATCAACCAATTCCAAAAAAGTATTGAAACGTTTTCCCCATTGTGCATAGGACAGTCCTTCTCGTTCTTTGGCCGAAGCAGCCGCCCATAATTCTATTTTTTTATATTTTTTATAAGGTATTTGACCAAGTTCAAAGTTGGGAATAAGCTCCCCATCCAAGAAGGCACCACTACCCAAACCGGTACCAATGGTGATCATAAGTACAAGGCCCATTTTTCCCTTACCGGTGCCGTAGTTCATGGTGGCAAATCCGGCTGCATCAGCATCATTGATTACAGTGACGGGAAGACCAGTGGCATCGGCAAACAATTCCTGTACATTTACATGCAACCATTTTTTATGAAGATTTCCAGGGGATTTACAGATTCCGTGTTTTATTACTGTTGGGAATCCCACACCCACAGGTCCTTTATGGTTAAAATGTTTTACCAATTGGGCAACCACCTTGGCCATTTCTTTTGGTTTTCTTGAGGGTGGCGTTGGTATTCGGTAACGCTCCGTCAACATTTCACCGGTAAGTGAGTTTACCAATGCTCCTTTTATTCCAGAACCTCCAATATCAATACCAAGAACTACCATTGTTGTTTTTTAAATTTCAAGCGCAAAATAACAAAAAGAATCAGTAATCTTGGTCCTACCCAGGAAAATGCTGATTAATCGTTAGGTTCTATGTAATAGTCGATGGAATTCAGTGAATGATTCGCATCTATGGTATCCAGGATTTTATCAATTGATTTTCCAAAGACTGTGAGCGTATTGTTTTGCTTGTTCTTGCCAAGTACACTTGAGATGGTCTCATCCCGATTGCCAAACTTATATCCTACTTTTTTGACCCATAACAAGTTTAGCAAATGTTGCATAATGACATTGCCCAATTGATCTACAGAAATTGCAATTTTTAATAAGAACTCTCCAATACCTGTGAATCCATTGGTAAATAGGGCATGGAAAAATCCATAAATAAGACCTAAAGGTCCCGTGAAAATCATCAATACAATTGAGATGAAAAATAATAATACCCCCCTAAAGGGACTTACTTTTTTATCGGATTTAGAATCTTGTTTTTTATGAATCATAGCTTTTATGACAGCTAATTAAAGCTTGTTATTTATATTGATTTCGATAAATGATTTCTTGGGCAAAATCAAAAATATGGGAAATAACAAATTCCACTAACAAATTATACAGCTTTCTGCACCACTTCAAAGACCTTGCTGCCATCGCATTTAAGGGTTTTTGAAGGGTATTTTAAGATAAGTGCATAATCATGGGTTGCCATGAGGATTGTTCTTCCCGACAGGTTGATCTCTTGAAGTACTTTCATAACCTCTACACTGGTCTGTGGGTCAAGGTTCCCGGTAGGTTCATCGGCCAAAATCAGTTCTGGGTCGTTAAGAAGGGCACGTGCAATCGCGATTCTTTGTTGTTCCCCTCCTGAAAGCTCGTGCGGAAATTTGAATCCTTTGGTTTTCATGCCCACTTTATCAAGCACATCGGCTATCTGAACATTCATTTTTACCTGATCCTTCCAACCAGTAGCCTTAAGAACAAATTGAAGATTGTTATTTATATTTCGGTCTGGGAGTAATTTAAAATCCTGGAATACGATTCCTAATTTTCGCCTTAAATATGGAATGTCTTTTTCTTTAAGTGTCTTTAAGTCAAATCCGACTATGTTGCCTTCACCCTGCTGTAAAGGTAAATCCCCATAAAGCGTTTTCATAAAACTACTTTTGCCACTACCCGTTTTTCCAATTAAGTAAACGAACTCACCTTTTTTTATATCCAGACTTACCTCGTTCAAAACCAAGCTTTCCTTTTGGAAAACAGCAACATCCTTCAATTCTAAAATAGATTCTGACATATTCTTTTTGTTGATATAAAAGTAATAAGTTCTATGTGAATTCAAAGGTAGCCCAAGTAAAATATTTTTCTTTGTTAGCGATACAAATCGTGTTACGAATATACTTAGGTACGATATTTGTCGTTATTCTTTGTAATTGCAAATAGTTCCTTGCAGTTCGCTGTGAGGATACTGATTATATGCTTGCCCTGAGCGAAGTCGAAGGGTCATTCCCGCAAAAGCGGGAAACTTAAAATAAAGAATTAAAATTCTTTATTGCACGGAATTTTTAAATAGTTAGAACACTATGCTTAGAAAAATCACCGCTTTTATTCCCATTTTCATGGGAATTATTTGGATTGGGACGGCCCAGGAAACCAAAATCCACACCCACGAAAAAAAAGAGTATCAAGATGCCTTGGCGCTGTACAATAATGAGCAATACCAAGCAGCCCAGACTATTTTTGAAAAGGTCAAATCAACTACCAAGGACTATGAGACCGAAGCCAATAGTACCTATTATGCCGCCAATGCGGCAGTACGGTTGAACCAATTGGGTGCAGATAGATTGATGGAGGACTTTGTTGAAAGATACCCTACTTCCACAAAGCGTAACTCTGCCTATTCCGATGTGGCGGACTATTATTTTGAAACAGGAAAATATCCGTACGCCTTAAAATGGTATAATAAGGTAAATCAAAGTGCGATGTCCCGCAATGAAATGGATAAGTTCAATTTCAACTATGGCTATTCGCTGTTTGCTTCGAAAAAAACCAAAGAAGCCGAGCGGTATTTGAGCAAAGTAACAAACTCTCCTGTGTACAGCTCCCAAGCAAAATACTATTTGGGTTATATCGCATATCAACAAGATGACTATGAAGGGGCCAATGAACGTTTTGACCAAATAACCGATCCAGAGGTTTTGGAAGAAAAACTGTCGTATTACCAAGCCGATATGAATTTTAAACTGGGCAAATTTGAAGAAGCCATTGCCTTAGCCAAAAAGCAATTGCCAAAGTCTGATAGAAATGAAGTTTCCGAATTAAATAAAATTATAGGTGAGAGCTATTTCAACCTTAAGCAATATGCCAATGCCATTCCTTATTTAGAGGAATACAAAGGTAAAAGGGGCAAATGGAGTAATACCGATTATTACCTTTTGGGCTATTGTTTTTATAAGCAAGGCGATTTTGCCAATGCCATACAACAGTTCAATAAAATCATTGGTGGTACCAATAGCGTTTCCCAAAATGCGTACTACCATTTGGCCGAATGCTATTTGAATCTGGATAAAAAACAAGAGGCCTTGAACGCCTTTCGCAATGCGTCCCAAATGGCATTCTCTGCTGAAATCCAGAAAGATGCGTATCTGAATTATGCGCGTTTGAGTTATGAAATTGGTAATGCCTATGAGCCAGTACCCCTAGTAATTACAAGCTATTTAGAACAATATCCCAATGATGCCCATGCACGGGAAATGAAGGAGTTATTGGTGGATTCCTATATAACATCAAGGAATTTTGAGGGAGCGATGGAGTTATTGGAAAAGAATCGCGGCTATGCCAGTAAAACCACCTATCAGAAAGTGGCTTTTTATAGAGGGGTAGAATTATTCTTGGATGGGGATTATGCAGGTGCCAATGAAAATTTTACGAAATCCTTAGGTAGTGCGGAAGATGCACTATTTAAAGCTAAGGCAAATTATTGGAATGCCGAATCTGTATATATGTTGAACCGATTTGAAGAGGCCTTGGCGGGTTATACCGATTTTAAACAGAATTCCAGTGCAAGACTCACCGAAGAGTATAAAGATGTAGATTACAACCTAGCATATACCCATTTCAAATTAAGGGATTATGGCAATGCGATTGGCTATTTCAATAGTTTCTCTACATCGGGGACTGTGGATCAAGACAAGTTGAATGATAGCTATTTGCGTTTAGGCGATAGTTATTTCGTTACCAGTAAATATTGGCCCGCCATTGAAACCTATAATAAGGCTTTGGCCCTTTCAGGTCCCGAAAAAGATTATGCTGCGTTTCAAAAAGCCTTGAGTTATGGCTTCATAGGTAAAAGTGATTCGAAGATTGAGGAGCTCGACAAATTTGTATCACGCTATCCTAAATCAACGCTGAAAGATGATGCACTTTTCGAACTTGGTAATTCGTATATCACTGCCGGTCAGGAAAACAAAGGCTTGATCACTTATGATCGTCTTATTGAAGGTTATAGCGGCAGTTCATTAGTACCACAAGCCATAATGCGTCAAGGTTTGGTTCATTACAACTCCAACAGAAATGAAAAAGCATTGGCCAAATTCAAGACTGTGGTTAGGGATTTTCCCAATACACAAGAAGCAATCCAAGCCGTTGCAACTGCTAAACTGGTTTATGTAGATCTGGGCCGGGTCAATGAATATGCAGCATGGGTACGCGATCTGGATTTTGTCGAAGTTACCGATACTGAACTCGATAATGCCAATTTTGAGTCTGCCGATAAACAAAACATGGAGGGTAATACAAATGCCGCCATAAAAGGTTATGAAAGCTACATAAAACAATTCCCCAACGGTTTACATGCGGTAAAAGCCAATTTTACGTTAGCACAATTATACTTTGGTAAAGACCAAAAAGAGAAGGCATTACCCAATTACAAATATGTTGCTGATTTAGGGGCCAGTGAATATGCCGAACAGGCATTGACTAGAGTATGCGAGATTTATATCGGCAATAAGGACTACAATACGGCCCTCCCATATTTGGTGCGACTGGAAGACCAGGCCGATATTCAGCAAAATAGAACCTTTGCCCAATCCAACTTAATGAAAGGGTATTATGGACAGCGTAATTATGGACAAACTATTGCGTATGCCGAAAAGGTTCTGGCAACGCCAACCATAGATAATCGCATCAAGAGTGATGCCCAAATAATGATCGCCCGATCCGCCATACAGACCAATGATGAAAATAGGGCAGCATCGGCCTATGCCGAAGTATTGAAAATCGCAACAGGTGAAACAGCCGCTGAGGCACTTTATTACGATGCTTATTTCAAAAATAAAGCAGGACAAAATGAGGCATCCAATGCGTCTGTTCAAAAATTGGCAAAAGACTATTCAAGTTATAAAGAATGGGGAGGTAAAGGGCTTGTACTTATGGCCAAGAATTTCTATGCCTTGGATGATGCCTATCAAGCCACTTATATTTTGGAAAGTGTTATTGCCAATTTCAGTCAATATCCTGGGATAGTTGCCGAAGCCCAAGGGGAACTGGCGATTATTAAATCAAAAGAAGCCCAAAGTAATTCTTCTGTTAATCCGGATGAAAATTAATTCCCTATAAAGAACACATTATGCCTAAGTACTTATATATTCTAATTGCAATTTTCGGACTATCGCAGCTTTCACAAGCGCAGGATGAAGAACAGGACAATATTGGTACTGAGACAGTAACAGTAACCAAGGCATATTCGCCAACAATTTCCGATGCTTTTAAGATCAAGTCGGTTCCGAACCTGAATGATTCAATCGTACTTCAAAAAAAGAAGATTGAATACAATATTTTCTCGGTGCCGGTGGCTTCAACTTTTTCGCCAGCAAAGGGTAAGGCCTCTGTGGTCAAAAAAATGCCTGCCCCGGAATTGTTCAATTCATATGCCTCTGCGGGTGCAGGAAACCCTAGTAATGCGATGGCCAAGTTTTATACAAGTAGGACTATTAATAGGGATGAACGTTTGGATTTGGGTTTCAATCATAATTCATCCCGTGCAACGATTGATGGGGTAGATCTGGAGAGTAAATACTCAAATACCGAAATAGATGCATCATACTCTAAAAGGGAAAGTGATATGAATTGGGGTGCAAATATTGACCTACAGCATCAGTTGTACAATTGGTATGGTCTTCCCCCGGGTGTTTTCGATTTAGCGACCATATCTTCCATAGATGAAAGGCAGAATTATTACATGGGTGAAGCAGGTGCTTATATAAATGTAGAGGATGCATATTTTAAGAACGCCAAACTAAAATATAGAAGGTTTTGGGATGCTGTGGAATCTGGGGAGAATAGGTTAATATTTGGTACGGGATTGGAATTCCCGGTCGGTGAGGAGACTTTCGGTATCAATATAAATATGGATTATGTAGGGGGTAGTTTTGCCAATGCCAATGTAAATAGTACAACAAATGACAGCGGGATTGAATATAGTAATATTCAAGTAGGGATAAACCCAACCTTGCGTATGTTGAGAGATGACCTTACATTGAATCTGGGTGTCAATATTGTTTATGGGATGGATATGGAGCAAAGCGAAAGTAATTTTTATGTCTACCCAGCGGTAACGGCTTCGTACCGTTTATTGGATGATAATGTGATTGCCTATGGAGGAATTGAAGGGGAATTAAGGCAAAATTCATATTATGATTTGGTGGAGGAGAATCCATTTGTATCCCCAACGCTTGATATTCGACCAACAGATGCACAGTATGATGCTTATGTGGGTTTAAAGGGACAATTATTACCTAATTTAAGTTACAACATCAAAGGATCCTATACAGCGGAAAACAGTAGACCGTTATTCAAGTTAAACCCTCAGAACAGTTTCAGGAATGATGAAAAGGGATATTATTATGGCAATTCGTTCGAGGTGTTTTATGATGATATAAAAACCTTGGGGTTATTCGGTGAATTGAATGTGGATGTGAACCGTAATTTTACTTTGGGCATCAATGCTGAGGTATACGAATATGATACCGAGACCGATAATCCGGCTTGGAATTTGCCCAACTTAAAAGGGTCATTGTTCATGGATTACCAAATCGATGAAAATTGGTATATGGGTGCCAATTTATTCTATGTAGGGGAACGTGAGGATTTTTCAACTACGGTGGTACAAAACCCACCGCCAGGCGGCGTGGATGCAACACGCATTAATTTAGACAGCTATTTTGATGCCAACGCACATGTGGGTTATCGCGTAAACAATCAACTTTCGATTTTTGTTAAGGCTGCAAATATTGCCAATAACAATTACCAGAAATGGGCAAATTACCCGGTTCAGGGATTGCAAGTACTTGGTGGTGTAACCTATAAGTTTGATTTTTAGGATCCTGTAAACAAGCCTTGATCGAATTTATTTAAAACCTTCACCCTTTTTATAGGCTAATATTCAAGTAGATAGACGGTATAACCTGCTTAAAATACCGTTTAACGAAGGAATCAAAGGCATAACCGAAAGCTCTATTTGAATTTACTATTTTAGAAATGGTTTATAGCATAAAATTATTTTGTCTACCCTTATAAAACATATCACTCTACTTCTATGCGCGCTTTGCACGCATAGTGTCCTATCCCAAAACCTTATAACAAATCCAAGTTTTGAGGATTTTGCCAATTGCCCGGAACAGTTGGGGAATTTTGATGAAGATGTACAAAGTTGGTCAACACCCACAATCGGCTCTACAGATTATTTTAACGGTTGTAGTACGGCCATGGGCACCCCAAAAAACTTCAATGGATCGCAACCTGCTGATTTTGGGGTGGGTTATGCAGGCTTATACTTATATGCACCCGACGATTATCGCGAATACATTCAGGCCGAATTAACAGAACCTTTGGTTAAGGGCAAAAAATATCAAATTTCATTCTATGTAAGCTTAGCTGAAAGATCGGATTTTGCCATAAAGGAATTTGGGGTACTTTTCTCTGGTAACAAATTACACTTTCCTATTCGTAAGGAACTTTCTAAAATGCATTTATACAAGGATAGGGAGAACCAATACAACTACTTGGAAATCGGCTATTCCAACTTCTTTGCAGACACCCAAGATTGGATTCTTGTACACACCCAGTTCAAGGCGAAAGGCACGGAAAGGTTTGTCACACTTGGAAATTTCAAGAACAATACCAGAACGCGATTGTACAAGACCAAACGAAAAGCCAAACAAGGAGCCTATTATTATGTTGATATGGTACTATTGGAGTCTGCCGAGCTATCGGATTTTGCCGAAAAACCAATGGCCATTGGTTCCCATTCAGAAGACAAAACAATTGAATTGGATAAAATACATGTTTTTGAGAACGTATTGTTCAACTTTGATACATACCAATTGTTGGAAATACCCAAAAAAGAAATACAAAGAATTTACGCTTTTATGAAAGCTGATGAAAAGCTTACAATTTCTATCTCTGGCCATACAGATTCGGTGGGTACTGAGGCTTATAATCAGCATTTATCGAAACAACGCGCAAAAGCAGTTGCCAATTACTTGGAGCAATTGGGCTTGCCAAAAGAACAGATTGTATGGCAAGGTAGAGGCGGATTAAAACCTATTGCAAGTAACGCTTCTGAAGAAGGAAGAAAATTGAACAGAAGGGTTGAATTCGTGGTTTCTAAAAAAGTCAATTGATCTTAATAGTCAGAGTACTCCGTAGGATATAAGAACATTCTATCTATATGTGATACATTATTTTGGTATTTGGGCATTGCTGAGATCTCTTTCCATTTTGGGGCACTCCCAAATGCCTTCCACAGCTCATCCCTACTTTCTTGATCTTTAAAAGTGGTCATATACATAAGATTGGGCATTTTATCACCTGACAATACCGCTGCATAAAAAACGGCATTGAACCCTAATTCTTCAAAGAGAACAACCTCACCGCCAGCATTGAACATATCTACCTTATTTTTATAAATCGCTTCCGTCGGGGATTCATAACTTCTCAATTCATATATACGGTCTTTGCGGGGTCCTTCCACTGCAGAAGGTCGCATCATTGGCATATCTTTAAATGCCCTAAGCACTACGGATTGAATTCGCTGATAAGGAGCATTGTCATGTGGGGCTTTTAGATACGATTCACCAGCTAAATTATAGGAACCATCTTTCGTTAGTGCTATATCCAAGGCATATAATTGATCCAATGATTTAAATGGAATCAAAACATATATTTTATTCGCAATGGTGAATTTATTGGGCCGAACCTTAAATACACCGACATTGTGTATTCCCATCCTTTTCAATGCCGGTAAATAGGCATCCCTAAGATAAGAATCCACCAGATTTTCCTGATCTTCGTTTTCCAAGGTATACACCTTAAGTTGGTAGAATTCCCTTTGCTGGTTTTGGGAATGTAATGTGGTGTAAAATCCAATGAATAAAACTGTACAGATTAATGTCCTGATTAATGGTAGGCTCTTCATAATAAAGCTTTTTAGTAATTCATTCAAACTTAATTAAGAAGTTTGGTATTTCCTATTTTGCCTCCATTCTTTGAATTCGTTTTCATGGTTGACGAATTCAGCATTTAAAGCAAAACACCTATTTTAGTCGCTAACTAAGAAAGCATGTATAACCCCAACCGATTTTCATCGGTAAATCCTGCCAAAAGCCCAGTTTTTTATGGCTACGTAGTCCTGGTCATTGGCTCCATTGGTATTTATTGCAGTATACCTGGTCAAACAATAGGGGTGTCTGTATTTACCGATCCTGTTAAGGATGCGCTAGGCCTTTCGCGTAACCAATTTAGCAATGCCTATATGATAGGAACGATTATGAGTTCATTGGTTATTGGTAGGGCAGGTATTTGGTTCGATAAATATGGGGCACGATATGTTGCCTTTTTTGCGGCCTTAACCTTGGCTTTTTCACTATGGCTATGCTCATGGTCCGCAAGCATGAGCAATTTTATGAAAGAATTCCTGGATCTGGATTCTTGGATGGTACCTTTCATCATTATGACCTTACTTTTCTTTATGCTTCGTTTTTCTGGACAAGGTGTCTTGACCATGGCCTCACGGAATATGATCATGATTTGGTTTGATAAGAATAGGGGAAAGGTCAACGCGATCAGCAGTGTTGCCATTTCATTTGGATTTTCTTCATCACCCTTATGGATTAATTATTTGATAGAAGGATATAGTTGGGAAGGCGCCTGGCAGATGCTTGCACTTGGCCTTTTGGTATTTAGCTTTTTTGTGCTGCAATTGTATAGGAATAGACCTGAAGAACACGGTCTATTGCCAGATGGTGCAGCGAAAGCAGTAGAAACAAATGTTGAATCATTGATAGTAGGAAAGCAGTTTACACTTAAAAAGGCAAAAGGTACACGTGCTTTTTGGATGTATGGATTAATGTTGGCCTTTAATAGCTTTTTTATAACAGGTCTTACCTTTCATGTTGTATCTATCTTTGCCAGTGAAGGTTATCCAAAATCAGATGCCATTTCCATATTCTTGCCGGGTTCAGTAGTTGCGGTCACTATTTCTACCATATTTAATTTCTTAAGTGATTATTTACAATTGAAATGGTATTTGTACCTCATGATTTTTGGAGGAATCATTGCTTCAATAGGATTCCTGTATTTGCCCACTCCTTATGGCATACCACTATTGATTGCCGGTTTTGGTATTATGGGAGGATTTTTCGCTGTCCTCAATGCCATTGTTTGGCCTCGTTTTTATGGGCGTAACAATCTTGGGGCCATTACCGGTAAGATAATGGGATTGCTAATTTTGGCAAGTGCTTTGGCACCACCGATTTTTAGTCTGTGTTTTTCAACCTTTGGGTCGTATAAACTATTGGGATATTTGGGCCTTGCTTTCTTGCTTTTTTTAATGGTGGGTTCTGTGAAAGCAAATAATCCGCAATAAGAATGGTTATTATAATTATAGTTCTTGGGCCAATAAAACCAGCATAAAATATTTATTTAAAGCACTTTACGACCTTAAATTGCCATAATTTCAATTATTGGCATTATATTTGCCTTAAGTATAGTAATTAATTTAAATTTTAACAATGAGTAAAGGAACAGTAAAGTTCTTCAATAACGCCAAAGGATTTGGCTTTATAACTGAAGAAGGCGTAGACAAAGATCATTTTGTACACGTATCTGGATTAGTAGACGAAATTCGTGAAGGCGATGAAGTTGAATTTGATCTACAAGAAGGTAATAAAGGATTAAATGCGGTAAACGTAAAAGTTATTTAATAGATACTTTTTAATTTTTTAAGACAGAAGCCCTGACGAAAAAGTCAGGGCTTTTTTTATGGACTTTTGTTAAATTATTCTTTACATTGCTATACTCCTTTTCTTTTGTTCAAATTGATAAAAAAGCATTCTCATGAAAACAATTCTCCTCATTTTTTTAGCAAGTTTATTTATTGGCAATATTGGATTCTGCCAAGATAGAATTACCGGGGAAACATTTGCCACAAGATCAGAGGTTCTAGCCCAAAACGGAATGGTGGCCACGAGTCACCCCTTGGCAACCCAAATAGGAATCGATATTTTGAAAAGTGGCGGCAATGCTATTGATGCGGCGATAGCAGCCAATGCGGCCTTAGGGCTAATGGAACCAACAGGTAGCGGTATCGGCGGGGACCTGTTTGCCATTGTTTGGGATGCCAAGACCAGAAAATTGTACGGTCTTAATGCCAGCGGAAGATCTCCACAATCACTGACATTGGAGTATTTCAAAAAACAAGGTATGGATAAAATACCTTCTCACGGTCCGCTTCCTGTCAGTGTTCCCGGAGCAGTTGATGGGTGGTTTGAATTGCATAAAAAATTCGGTTCAAAACAAATGGGAGAAATATTGGCACCTGCCATTGCCTATGCCGAAAATGGTTTCCCGTTAACAGAGCTGATTGCCTGGTATATGCAAAGTGTTACCAACTTCCAAAAAAGGGGTTATTCCAATATAAAAGAGACCTATATAGATCAAAACAATGGCAAGTTGCCAATGGAAGGTGAAATTTACAAGAATCCGTTTTTGGCCAATACGTATCGCACTATTGCCAAGAATGGTCGGGATGCTTTTTATAAAGGGGAAGTGGCAAAGACCATCGCTAATTTCATTCAGGAAAAGGGAGGCTTTTTGTCCACAAAGGATTTGGCCGATCATAAGTCAGAGTGGGTTGAGCCTGTTTCAGTCAATTATAGGGGTTTTGATGTTTGGGAACTACCACCAAACGGACAAGGAATAGCAGCACTTCAAATGTTACAGATTTTGGAAGGTTATGACTTTTCGAATATAGAATTCGGAAGTGCAGAGCACCTTCATTTGTTCACCGAAGCCAAAAAGTTGGCTTTTGAGGATAGGGCGAAATATTATGCGGATATGGATTTCGCTAAGGTTCCCGTCAATGAATTGTTGGCTGATGATTATGCTGCTGAGAGGAGAAAACTAATAAGCGAGCATGCTTCTTCATATGAAGCCGGAGAGATTAGTGCAGGAGAAACCATCTATTTGACCGTGGCAGACAAAGAGGGTAATATGATATCGTTGATACAAAGTAATTACCGTGGCATGGGGTCGGGCATGGTGCCTCCCAAACTGGGCTTTATGCTACAGGATCGTGGCGAATTGTTTAGCTTAAAAGAGGGACAGGCCAATACGTATGAACCGGGCAAACGACCTTTTCATACGATTATTCCAGCTTTTATAACCAAGAACGGCGAACCCTATGTAAGTTTTGGTGTTATGGGCGGGGATTTTCAACCTCAGGGCCATACACAGATCGTAATGAATTTGGTTGATTTTGGAATGAATCTACAAGAGGCAGGGGATGCTCCGCGTTGGGACCATACAGGAACTTCAACCCCAACAGGTTTTCCTAAGGATGGCACTGGGGAGATTCGATTAGAATCGGGAATACCCTATGAAACTATTCGTGGGCTTATGGATAGGAAACATAAAGTAAGTTTTGGACGTGGAATCTATGGTGGATACCAAGCTATTATGTGGGATAAAGAAAACAAGGTATATAGAGGTGCTTCGGAAAGTAGAAAAGATGGACAGGCAGCTGGCTATTAAATCAGAAATAGTATAAGCAGTATTTAAAATAAACTTTCTCTTATTGGTAACCGTTGGTTGCAATACGAAGACTGTATTTAACGAATAATATAAAAGCAATCAAAACAATAAGAATTATGATTTCAAAGGTCAATTATGAACGGTACTTAAGTAAGGTTGTTTTTCTTTTATTGTTCCTTACATATAATGTAGTTCAATCCCAAGGTTTTCAGGGATATTACCAATATCCCGATGTTCATGGTAATACCGTTGTATTTTCAGCAGAGGGTGATATTTGGACAGTACCATTGTCCGGAGGTCTGGCTCAAAGGTTGACTACCCATGCTGAAGAAGAGAGATATCCGGCCATATCGCCAGATGGAAAGACGATTGCATTTTCCGCTAGTTATGAAGGTCCGACAGAGATTTATACAATGGCTATAACAGGGGGGCTCCCTGTACGATGGACGTATGAAAGCGATTTTTCGATGACCAATTGCTGGACCCCGGATGGTAAAATCGTTTATGATACCAGGGCGTATGCAACTTTGCCTGATCGTCAATTGGTTACAATAGATTTAAAGACCAAGAAAAAAGAACGTATTCCTTTAAGTCAGGCGAGTGAGGCTTCTTTCAATGCATCAGGTAATACAGTTTTCTTTGTTCGACCAGCCAATCATAATAATGTTACGAAAAGGTACAAAGGGGGTACTGCAAGACAAATATGGAAATTCACAACAGAAAGTTCAGAGGCAGAACAACTCACAAAGGGGTACGCAGGTGAAAGTCACCATCCTATGTGGCACAACGGGCGGGTTTACTTCATTACGGATCGTGATGGTATCATGAATATTTGGTCTATTGATGAAAATGGAAGTGATTTAAAACAACATACAGACCATACTGGTTTTGATGTGCGCTATGCCAATCTTTCAAATGCGAATATCGTCTATCAAATAGGAGCCGATATTTGGCATTTCAACATACAGGATAATACCAAAAAGAAAATTGAGATAAGACTTGCTTCTGATTTAGATCAATTGCGGGAAAAATGGGAGGAGAATCCCTCAAAATATATAACCTCTGTAAATCCAGATAAAGAAGGGGAACGGATTGTGATGACTGCTCGAGGAAGGGCATTTGTTGCGCCAGTAAAGTCCGGTAGAATTGTAGCGTTTACTGATAAGAAGAATGTAAGGTTCAGGGATGCTATATTCTCTTCAGACGGAAAAAAAGTGTATACACTTTCTGATGAAAGTGGTGAATTTGAGTTTGTAAGTATGCCAAGTAATGGGGTGGGAGCACATAAAACTATTACGAATAATGGTGAAGTGCTTAGATATGCTGGCATTCCATCCCCAGATGGAGAATCGATAGCCTATGACGATTTAATGGGCAATATGTATGTGCTGAATATTGCAACTGGAATTAGTAAAAAAATATCAACTAGCGACGAGGGCATACGTTCCTTTTCATGGTCCCCAGATAGTAAGTGGTTGGCTTTTGTACAGATCGCTGATAATACCATGGCCCAGATACGTTTATATAGTTTGGTTTCAGGTACTTCATTTCCGATTACCACGGATAGGGCCAATAGTGCATATCCGGCATGGAGCCCAGATGGTAAGTTCATCTATTTTTTGTCTGACAGGAGTTTCACCACCTTGGTGGGGAGTCCGTGGGGCCCAAGGCAACCAGAACCCTATTTTGATGCAAGTGAGAAAGTATATCATATCGCATTGCAAAAGGGAACAAGATCCCCATTTAGACCTAAAGATGAATTGGCCCCAAAAGAAAAAAAGGAAGATAAGGATGATTCTAACGGAGATACTACTGTCACCGTGATGGTTGATAAAGACCAAATAATCGAAAGAATTGCCGAAGTGCCTATAAAACCAGGGAATTATAGGGGTTTAGCAGTTACTGACAAAGCCATTTATTTAATGACCAGCGAAACTGGGGTTGATGCAAAGACACATCTTGGCGTTTTGAAAATTGACAACGAGGATGTAAAATTGAAAACAATGGTCGATGATGTTCGATCTTTCAGTTTAACAGCTGATAACAAAAAAATATTGGTAAGGCAAAAGGATAATTTTTATATGATTGATGCCGGTACAGATAATGTCAGTGATTTAAGTGAAAAGAAAATTGATTTGGATGGATGGAAGTTTGCCATTACCCCGCAGGAGGATTGGAAGCAGATTTTTACCGATGCATGGCGTATGGAGCGTGATTATTTTTATGATAAGAATATGCATGGTGTTAATTGGAAAGCCATGCATGATAAATATTTCGCTTTGATCGATCGCATAACCACAAGAAATGAATTATCGGACCTAATAGGTAGGTTTGTGGGTGAATTGTCGGCATTGCATACCAGTGTAAGAGGTGGAGACCTTAGAAATGATGAAAAAAATATTTCTGTTGCCAATTTGGGTGCTAGATTCACAAGAGATCAAACAAAAGGAGGCTTTCGAATTGATTATATCTACAAAGCAGACCCAGATTATCCAGATGAAAAATCGCCATTGGATGATCCATTTTTAGATATTAGAGTAGGTGATATCATTATAAATGTTAATGGTAAACCTGCATTGTCTGCAACGGATATTGGAGCGTTGATCCGCAATCAACAGGGAAAACAGGTAAGGCTTGAGATACAACGTGGTACCATAAAAAAGAATGTAATCGTAAAACCCATAGGTAGTAGTTATGGTTTGCGCTATCGTGATTGGGAATATTCCCGTCGTTTAGCGGTAGAAGAAGCCGCTACTGGTAAAGTGGGCTATGTACATCTGCAAGCTATGGGCAGCAGGGATTTGAACCAGTGGTACAGGGAATTTTACCCTGTTTTTGATAGGCCAGGATTAATTATTGATGTACGCCATAACAGAGGGGGCAATATTGAAAGTTTTATTCTAGAGAAACTGCTGCGAAAAGCTTGGATGTATTGGAAATCGAGATCTGGCAAGCCCTATTGGAACATGCAGTATGCATTTAGGGGCCATATCGTTATTTTGGTCAATGGAAATACCGCTTCCGACGGAGAAGCTTTTGCAGATGGATTTAAAAAATTAAATTTAGGTACAGCTATTGGCACACGTACATGGGGAGGTGAAATATGGTTGAGTGGAGCCAATAGGTTAAGTGATGGCGGTATTGCCCGTGCCCCAATGATGGGCGTTTATGGACCTAATGGCGATTGGCTTATTGAAGGTCATGGATTTGAACCTGATATTGTAGTGGATAATTTACCACATGCAACCTTTAAGGGGGAAGATGCACAATTAAAGGCGGCCATTATGCATTTGGAAAAATTGATTTCAGAAGACCCGCGAGATGTGCCATCTCCTCCAGCGTATCCTGATAAATCATTTAAAAATAAGGAATAGTAAATTGGCTTAGGGGGCATAGTTGGGTACAAAGGTGATGAAACCTCAAAACAGATTATTACAAAGCGGTTTTCATGCCTCAAATGGTAGATTTAATCGAATACAACTTATTAAAATAAGCGAAAACCCCGTAACTTGCAGAAAACTTATAAAAACAGATGGATATTAATTTTGCGGTACTTATAGATGGGGACAATATACCATCGGCCTATGTTAAGGAAATGATGGCGGAAATTGCCAAATACGGCAACCCGACCATAAAACGTATTTATGGCGATTGGACGAATCCCCGCCTCAACAAATGGAAGACCGTATTGCTGGAAAATGCCATTACACCCATTCAGCAATATGGCTATACCAGTGGTAAAAATGCCACAGATTCAGCTATGATCATCGATGCCATGGATATTTTGTATGCAGGCAAGGTAAATGGTTTTTGTCTGGTGAGTAGTGATAGCGATTTTACACGCTTGGCCACAAGACTCCGTGAAGCAGGGATGCAGGTATTTGGAATTGGGGAAAAGAAAACCCCTAATCCTTTTATAGTGGCTTGTGACAAGTTCATTTATATTGAAATCCTCAAAACCCAATCAGAAGAGGATACCTCTGGGACAGCCGAAACCGAAGCTATAACCAAAAGTAGTATAGATAAAATAACGCCCAAGGAAATTAGGTTCATTTCAAGCACTATTGCCGATGTGGCCGATGATGATGGTTGGGCATTTTTAGGCGATGTAGGGAGTTTGTTGCAAAAAAGACATCCTAATTTTGATTCCAGGAATTATGGTTTTCAAAAACTGACACCACTAATTGGTTCAATTAAGAATTTTGAACTGGAGCGTCGCGAGGATTCACGTGGCCGTAAAAAGTTGATTTATGTTAAAATCAATGAAAAACCTACCTCAAGATCTCGTAAAAAATAATATGAGCAAGGAATCAATGCTTTTGGAAAAATTTTATTAGACAACCCTATTCCTTAATTTTACGTATCTAATCATAGTATAAAACAATAAACACTATCAGATGAAATTCATTGCCAAAAATTTAAAGTATGTAGTCATTGCACTGGTCTTGATTGGTTCAACTTCGGTTTTGGCCAATTCTTCAAAGGAAGAAACCAACATAAATATTGCAATCCCTGCGGATGAGGTTACTGGGGCCTGGGAATATACGGTTGAGAATGTTCCTATTGAGTATAGTAAGGGTGTTTTGGTGATATCAAAAGAAAACAAGGAATATAGTATTAAGATACAACTAGCCGCTGGGACCCTGGACGCTGAAAATGTTCTGGTTAAAGATAAAACCATAACTTTTTCGGTTTATGTTGAGGGGTCCAAAGTCTCGGTAACCTTGGAAGTTGACGGAGATACTATTGCTGGGGAAAGTAGTTCTTATGATGGAAATTTTGCCATTGAGGGCAAAAGAATACAACCAGAATAACTCTGCCAGATCTTTAAGAAATTTTAATCCATGAAATTCAATAAATGAGTTTCTTGGATTTTTTATTTTTGAACATTTAGTAATCCTTTATTGGGGGTAAACGAGTTACTAAAAATAAAAAAAACCGAAGCATTTTGCTTCGGTTTTTTATTCTGAAATACAGAAATATGTTAATAATCCCTCCTACATCTTGATAGGAAGAGCAACTCTTGTCGTTCCCCAGGCCATAACCAAATGGGCACCTCCATCAACTTCGTCAAAAGCTATGGAAAAAGCATCCAAAGATTCTCCCGCAACTGTGGCAGTAGCTTTAACTCTAGCAACATCGGCCTTTTTATCATATGAATATGCTCCCCATTGGTTGAGGTTGCTATTTAAGATGACTGTCCATTCACCATCACCAGGAATTGTGAACAAAGAATAAGTTCCGGCTTTTATATCCGTACCACCAACATTGGCATCCTTATAAAAAGTAATCTCAACAGCTTCATTGGCGCCAGTTCGCCATACTTCTCCTGCTGGGGCAAGTTCAGAAACCGAACGACCCTTTAATTGAGGTCGACCATAGGTTACCCGAACTGCTTTATCGGAAACTTTATAGCTAGAAGGATAAGTAGCCATGTCCATTGGACTTTTGTCCAATCCGCTAAATTTCTGTGCTGCGGCATTTGTTGTGAATACCAAAGCAAGCATTAAAATAGTAAGTGTAAATAATTTTTTCATAATAGTGATTGTTTTTTATCCTGCTCCGAAACTTCGGAGGTTACAGGGTTGGTATTTCAAATTTAAGTGTTATACATATAAAGAGATATAAAAAGTCGTTAAAATTATCCCAACTTACAGAATGTGCCGTAAACTCTAGTTTTGTGATAATTTTATTCCATATTTAATAATATATATTAAAATACATAATAATTTGTAATCAAAAAAGGTATATATGTTTTATAAATGACAGTAAAAGCGCATCTTTGCTTTTAAATTGATATAAATATATAAGTATGTGTGGAATTGTATGTGCATTTGATGTTAAGGAAAGCACGGATGTTTTAAGGCCTCAATTGTTGGAAATGTCTAAAAAAGTAAGACATAGAGGACCAGATTGGAGCGGTATTTACGCCGATGATAAAGCCATTTTGGCCCATGAAAGATTGGCTATTGTTGATCCGGCTTCGGGAAAACAGCCTCTTTTTAGTGAAGACGGAAAATTGGTTTTGGCCGCAAACGGGGAAATCTATAATCATAGGGAATTGCGTAAGCAATTTGAAGGCAAGTATAATTTCCAGACAGAATCAGATTGTGAAGTAATTCTCGCATTGTACAAAGAAAAGGGGGTTGATTTCATTGATGAAATGAACGGGATTTTTGGTTTTGCCATTTACGACGCTGAGAAAGATGAATATTTTATTGCAAGGGATCATATGGGGATAATTCCTTTATATATGGGTTGGGACCAAAATGGCACTTTTTATGTGGCCTCCGAATTAAAAGCTTTGGAAGGCACCTGTACCAAAATAGAATTATTTCCTCCAGGCCATTATTTACATAGTAGTGATGGCGAATTAAAAAAATGGTACACACGTGATTGGATGGAATACGATGCGGTTAAGGAAAATGAAACCAGTATTCAGGAAATCAAAGAAGCCTTGGAGGCTGCAGTTCACAGGCAATTAATGTCTGATGTACCTTATGGGGTTTTACTTTCTGGTGGACTGGATTCATCTGTAACTTCGGCCATTGCCAAGAAATATGCCCAAAAACGTATTGAATCAGACGATACAAAAGAAGCTTGGTGGCCTCAAACGCATTCTTTCTCGGTAGGACTGGAAGGTTCACCTGATTTGGCAGCAGCCCAAAAAGTTGCTGACCATATCGGAACAGTGCACCATGAGATTAAGTTTACCATACAAGAAGGACTTGATGCCATTAAGGATGTCATTTACAACCTTGAGACCTATGATATAACAACAATTAGAGCATCTACACCCATGTATCTCATGGCGCGGGTAATCAAGTCTATGGGAATAAAAATGGTACTTTCAGGTGAAGGCGCAGACGAATTGTTTGGGGGCTACCTATATTTCCATAAAGCACCAAGTCCAAAAGACTTTCATGAAGAAACAGTTCGTAAGTTGGATAAATTACATATGTATGATTGTCTGCGTGCGAATAAGTCATTGGCTGCATGGGGCATTGAAGGCCGTGTGCCTTTTTTGGATAAGGAATTCATGGATGTCGCCATGCGTATTAACCCAAAAGATAAAATGATCAATGGGGAACGTATGGAAAAATGGGTGGTTCGTAAGGCATTTGAGGAAATGTTGCCAGAAAGTGTCGCTTGGAGGCAAAAAGAACAATTCTCGGACGGAGTAGGTTATAGTTGGATTGATACCTTGAAAGAAGTTGTTGCGGAAGAGGTTTCTGATGAACAATTGGCAAATGCTAAATTTCGTTTTCCGTTGCAAACACCAACATCGAAAGAAGAGTTTTACTACCGTTCCATATTCGAACAACACTACCCATCAGATGCGGCCGCTTTATGTGTGCCTCAGGAACCTTCGGTGGCCTGTAGTACAAAAATAGCATTAGAGTGGGACGAGGCATTCAAAAACATGAATGATCCGTCAGGAAGGGCAGTAGCCAATGTGCATGACGATGCCTATAAAAAGTGAATAATTGAATACAACTAAATAAAAATTCTGTTTATCTGTCTGCTATAGAGCGGTTCAGTCTTATTTTAATTGGTCATTAAGAAGTGCTATTCATTTAGCACTTCTTTTTTTTAAACTTTGTGTTTAAAGCAGGTGATTTTCGCAATAAAAATTCCAATCAAAATTCCAAATTCCAGAGGCTATATTTTCCACAATTTTTGTTGATAACTTCATGGTTTAAAAAAGCTCATAAACCTATATTCTATAGGGTATTAGTTATATTTGTAAGATTGCTAAAACTATAATGGTTACAACAAATTAATTTATGAGCGAAGAAGCAAAAAAAGAACAATATTCAGCCGATAGTATTCAGGCTCTGGAGGGCATGGAACATGTGCGTATGCGTCCATCAATGTATATTGGCGATATAGGGGTAAGGGGATTGCACCACTTGGTATATGAGGTCGTTGATAACTCGATTGATGAAGCCATGGGTGGCTATTGCGATACGATAAGTGTAGTGATAAATGAAGACAATTCAATCACAACAAAGGATAATGGCCGGGGTATACCGGTAGATTTGCATAAAAAAGAAGGGGTATCGGCTTTAGAGGTCGTAATGACCAAGATTGGGGCCGGTGGTAAGTTTGATAAGGATTCCTATAAAGTATCAGGTGGTCTTCACGGAGTTGGGGTGTCTGTTGTAAATGCACTTTCAGACCATCTTAGGGCAACCGTTCACAGGGATGGTAAAATTTGGGAGCAGGAATATGAAAGGGGAAAATCGCTTTACCCTGTAAAAAGTATAGGGGAAACTACAGAAAGGGGTACAGTAATAACCTTTCATCCAGATGATACCATTTTTACGCAAACCATAGAATACAGTTATGAGACTTTGTCCAATAGAATGCGAGAACTCTCATTTTTGAACAAAGGGGTAACCATATCCATTACTGATAAACGTCAAAAAGACGAAAAAGGGGAGTTTGTTACTGAATCTTTTTATTCCGATGAAGGATTAAAGGAATTCGTTAAGTTTTTAGATGGGAATCGGGAAGGCTTGATCCAGAATGTTATCGCGATGGAAGGGGAAAAGAATGATATTCCTGTTGAGGTGGCAATGATATATAATACCAGCTACACTGAAAATCTACATTCGTATGTAAACAACATCAACACCCATGAAGGTGGGACACATTTGTCAGGATTTAGAAGAGGACTGACAAGTACTTTGAAAAAGTATGCTGATGCCTCTGGTATGTTGGATAAATTGAAGTTTGAAATCCAAGGGGATGATTTTAGGGAAGGTTTAACGGCTATAATCTCTGTGAAGGTTTCAGAACCCCAATTTGAGGGGCAGACTAAAACTAAACTTGGGAACAGGGAAGTGTCCTCTGCGGTTAGTCAGGCTGTTTCAGAAATGTTGACTAATTATTTGGAAGAGCATCCCGATGATGCCAAGATCATTATTCAAAAAGTAGTACTGGCAGCTACGGCTCGTCATGCCGCCACTAAGGCTCGGGAAATGGTACAGCGAAAAACGGTAATGAGTATTGGCGGATTGCCAGGAAAATTGTCGGATTGCTCCGAACAAGACCCTGCATTATGTGAAGTATTTCTTGTTGAGGGAGATTCGGCGGGTGGTACGGCCAAACAAGGAAGGGATAGAATGTTCCAGGCTATTCTTCCACTTCGTGGCAAGATTTTGAATGTCGAAAAAGCAATGCCACATCGTGTTTTTGAAAACGAAGAGATAAAAAATATATATACTGCACTTGGTGTAACCATAGGTACAGAAGAAGATAGTAAGGCGCTGAACCTTGAGAAATTACGGTACCATAAAGTGGTCATCATGTGTGATGCCGATGTAGATGGTAGTCACATTGAAACCCTTATTTTGACATTCTTCTTCCGCTATATGCGAGAATTGATTGAAGGCGGTCACGTTTATATCGCGACTCCACCACTATATCTTGTCAAAAAAGGGACTAAAAAGCGTTATGCTTGGTCTGACGAAGAACGCGACGAGATTGCAGAAAGCTTTAACGGCAGTGTGGGCATACAACGTTATAAAGGTCTTGGTGAAATGAATGCAGAGCAATTGTGGGATACTACCATGAATCCGGAATTTAGAACATTGAGGCAAATAACCATTGATAATGCCACGGAATCCGATAGGGTTTTCTCTATGTTAATGGGTGATGAGGTACCTCCTAGAAGGGAATTTATTGAGAAAAATGCCGTTTATGCGAACATTGATGCATAAGAAATGGTACTTACACAACAAAAACTCTGACAGCAACGTCAGAGTTTTTAGTTTTAGGGAAAATTTAAACAGATGAAACGAATAATATTCCTATTAGTAATGGCATATAGCTTTCAAGCTATGGCCCAATCCAATATCAACGAAATATTGGCAGCTGGTCTAGATGACGCAGAAAAGTTTACAACTGATTATCTTTCACCAGCCTCAGAAGGTATTATGTACAGTATATCCAATGGATGGTATAATACCGCTGACGCTAAACCATTGGCTGGTTTTGAGATTTCAATAATTGGCAATATGGCTGGTTTTAAAAACAAGGACGATAAAAAGGCTTTTGAATTGAATACGGCGGATTATGAAAACCTACAATTTGTAGATGGAAGTAGTTCAAAACTGGTTTCTTCATCTTTGGGGGATATTGAAGGAGTCAGGGTATTTATTGAAGATGAAAACGGACTTCTAAGAGAGGAATTTGATTTACCAACAGGATTGGCTTCAGAAAATATAAATTTTGTGCCTTCCGGATTTATTCAAGCTAGTGTTGGTTTAATAAAGGGTACCGAACTAAAAGCAAGATTTTTGCCAAAGATCAATACCGATGAATTTGCTATGAGCATGTATGGTATTGGTATTCAACACGAATTTACCAAGCACTTACCTGCAGACAAGATTTTGCCCATTGCTATTTCAGGAGTAATAGGATATACGCATTTAGACGCCTCTTACGATTTTACGAATACAAGTATCATTGCAGGACAAGACCAAAAACTTGAAGTTGATATTAATACCTGGGTTTTTCAGGCAGTTGTTTCTACAAAACTTCCTATTATCAACTTTTATGGTGGTTTGGGATATTTGACAGGCAAATCAACTACAGATGTATTAGGTACCTATACAGTACAGTCCGGACCATTTCAAGAAACATATGTTGATCCTTTCTCAATAAATAAAGATACCAGTGGAGTTACCGCTAACGTAGGAACCAAATTAAAATTAGGATTCTTTAGGTTGCATGCAGATTATACTTTGGCAGCGTTCAATACTTTTTCTTTTGGTGTTAATTTTGGTTTCAGGTAGTATAAATGAAATTTCCAATAATTAAAAAGCCCTGAACATATGGTCAGGGCTTTTTAATTTGTATTTATGAATGGGGTTCTTATTCCCTGATTGCCAGAATATCCCCATTTGGGTTCTCGAGTGTTGCGCATTCTGGTAATTCTTTCATAATTACCTTATCGTCAGCTTTCTCTATCCCCGGGTATGTAATTGTATAAACACCATCTATCTGTTCCCATCTAAAATCGGTTTTGGCAACTACATATCCATTTTCCTTTATATGATATCTTCCGAGATAGGCGTCATTGAAAATCCATTCAAAACGAGTCGATACTTTTCCTGTTTCACTATTGGTAAGGGTAGATAAACTTGACCAAATGCCGATGACAGGATCGTTGTTTTCAGGAATACGTGAGCAGTTGCTAGCGAATATAATTCCAACAATTGCAATGAATGAAAAGATCTTTTTCATTTGTAGGTGATTTTGATTTGGGACTTGTTATTATAAAAACGTTTATGCCTTAATTGGTATTGTTAATATTCGATGTATGGTTCATTATTTCGAAAATCTTCGTTGAAACGCTTTTTTTTTTAACAATCAATGTATTTCAACGAATGATTAGAGCAAGTTTAAAAAAACTACTTTAATGATTTTTGTCATCTTTTTTCTGTGAGGATTCAGTATTTTTGCAGGGTAAAAAATTACAATTTAAAACGATAAACATATGAAAGTTACCGTAGTAGGGGCAGGAGCTGTTGGCGCTAGTTGCGCGGAGTATATTGCCATTAAAAATTTCGCATCTGAAGTAGTGGTATTGGATATTAAGGAAGGTTATGCCGAAGGCAAGGCCATGGACTTGATGCAAACAGCTTCTTTGAACGGCTTTGATACCAAAATAACAGGAACCACTAATGATTACACTAAAACTGCTGGTAGTCATATAGCTGTAATAACTTCTGGGATTCCTAGAAAACCGGGAATGACTCGTGAAGAGCTTATTGGCATCAACGCAGGTATTGTAAAAACGGTAGCTACAAACTTAATTCAGCATTCACCAAATGTAATCATCATAGTAGTGAGTAATCCTATGGATACAATGACTTATTTAGTTCATAAATCCACAGGATTGCCTAAGAATAAAATCATTGGTATGGGTGGCGCTCTAGATAGTGCACGTTTCAAGTATCGTTTGGCTGAGGCTTTGGATGCCCCAATTTCTGATATTGATGGTATGGTTATAGGAGGTCATAGTGATACTGGTATGGTACCATTGGCATCACATGCAACCAGAAATAGTATCAACGTTTCAGAATTTATTTCTGAAGACCGTCTACAACAGGTGGTTGAAGACACTAAGGTTGGTGGTGCTACATTGACCAAATTATTAGGAACCAGTGCATGGTATGCTCCTGGTGCGGCAGTATCGTCTTTGGTGCAATCAATTGCATGCGACCAAAAGAAAATGTTCCCTTGCTCAACATTATTGGAAGGTGAATACGGGCTTAATGATATATGTATCGGTGTTCCGGTAATCTTGGGTAAAAATGGAATTGAAAAGATTGTCGATATTCCGCTTTCAGCTGCTGAAAAAACTAAAATGAAAGAGAGTGCAGAAGGTGTTACAAAAACCAATGGACTTTTAGACGTTTAGTCAAAAGCTTCAATAAATATTATAAAAAGGCATTCCGATGATTATATCGGGATGCCTTTGTTTTTATATTCTTGCTAAATATATTGCCAATTCTTAGGGTAAATCATATATTTGCAGGCTGTTGAGAAAAGCACATTTAAAATATACATAACCAATGCAAAATAAAGGACTTATAAAGCTTTTTGCCTTCTTATTCGGGCTCGTTAGTATCTATCAATTATCATATACATTTATAGCCAGTAAGATTGAAAAAGATGCTGAAGTTTATGCTTCCAATCAAATTACTGAAGCTGAGGATAACTATGTTTCCGAAAGGGAAGCGCTGGAAGTCAGGTATTTAGATTCAATCGGTAGTAATCCTATTTTAGGTTATACCAGTTATGATGAGGCTAAGAAGAAAGAATTGAACAAGGGTCTTGACCTTAAAGGGGGAATCAATGTAACCCTTCAAATTTCTGTAAAGGATATATTAAAAGGTCTTGCCAATAATACAAAAAGCCCAATTTTCAATAAAGCTTTGGCCGACGCTGATACTGCATCCAAGAATAGTGATGATACTTATGTTGACCTTTTCTTTGATGCTTTTGATAACATTAAAGGAGATTCAAAATTAGCATCACCTGAAATCTTTGCCAACAAAGGTCTTAGTGATGAGATTAATTTTCAGATGACCGATGATGAGGTTAAACCCATTATCCGTAGAAAAATTGATGAGTCAATTGTTTCCGCTTTTGAAGTATTGCGTGAACGTATAGATGGTTTTGGTGTTACTCAACCCAACATTCAACGTGAAGGGAATTCAGGTCGTATTTTGGTTGAATTACCAGGGGCAAGGGATATAGCAAGAGCCCAAGAATTATTGTCAAGTACTGCACAATTGGAATTTTGGGAAACCTACGAGCAGAACAATCCAAGCTTTGGAAACTTTATTGTTGCTGCCAATGATAGACTAAAGGCAATTGTAAAAACTGAAACTGTTGCGGAGCCGGTTAAAGAAGAATCAGAGTTGGATTCCCTATTGTCAGATGTAACAGATTCCCTGGATCTAGCCAGTCAGGTAAATCCTTTGTTTGATCTATTGTTACCCGCAAATCCAGGAACAAATGCTATGTTCAGGGCGGCGATAAAAGATACTGCCAAAGTTGGATCCTATTTAAGAATGCCAGAAATACGTAGATTATTGCCGGCTGATATTCAGTTTACCAAATTTTTATGGGAACGCCCTTCAGGGGATAATGTTGAGGTAATTGATTTATATGCATTAAAATCGAACAGAAATGGCACACCAAGAATAAGTGGCGATGTCGTTAGTGATGCAAGGGATACCTACGATCAGTTTAGCAAGCCTGCCGTTAGTATGAGTATGAATTCAAGAGGGGCTAAAGAATGGCAAAAACTAACGAGCGATGCAAACATAAATAATACTGGTATTGCTGTTGTCTTGGATAATAAAGTATATACAGCACCTGGTTGTTCTGTTGTTGGGGGTATTTCTGGTGGAGGTACTGAAATTACAGGTACGTTCACTGTAGATGAAACTAAGGATATAGCCAATGTATTAAGAGCAGGTAAATTACCGGCAAAAGCAGAAATCATTCAATCAAATGTGGTAGGACCTTCTTTAGGTCAAGAAGCTATTGATAGTGGTTTTATGTCGTTCTTGATTGCAATGGCCATTGTATTAATATGGATGGTATTCTATTACGGCAAAGCAGGAATCTTCGCAGATATTGCCCTAATGTTGAACATACTGTTGATTTTTGGAGTGCTGACCAGTTTGAGTGCGGTATTAACATTGCCTGGTATTGCTGGTATAGTTTTAACTATCGGTATGTCAGTTGATGCGAACGTACTTATTTTTGAACGTATCAAAGAAGAATTGGCAAAAGGTAAAGGAAAATCCCAAGCCGTTGCAGATGGTTTTGGCAATGCACTTTCATCGATTTTGGATGCGAACATCACCACGGGATTAACAGCCTTGATATTGTTCTTGTTTGGAACTGGACCCATAAAAGGATTTGCAACTACATTATTAATAGGTATTCTTACTTCTTTATTCACGGCAATATTCATTACAAGACTATTAGTTGATTGGTACTTGAGTGGTAAGGGAAGAACGTTGGATTTCTCAACCGCACTTACCAAGAACCTTTTCACGAACTTGAAGATCAATTTCTTGAGCAAAAGAAAGATCGCTTATGTTATTTCATTTATTCTGGTCGGTATTGGGTTATTCTCCTTATTCTTTGGTCCTGGACTGCAACAAGGTGTCGATTTTATTGGAGGACGTTCCTATCAAGTTCGGTTTGAAAAAGTGGTAAGTCCTTCTGAAATCAAGTCGGAATTGAATACCGTTTTTGGTAGTGGAACCAATGTTAAAACATATGGTGAAGCGAATCAAATTAAAATAACAACACCTTATAAAGTAGATGTAGAAGGTGTTGAAGTTGATAATGAGATTCAGGATAAACTATTTACTTCGCTTCAAAAATATTTACCTGACGGAATTACAAAGGCGGACTTTATAATGGGTAGTGATGATAGCGCTATAGGTATTATGCAGTCGGTCAAAGTTGGTCCGACAATTGCCGATGATATCAAGAAGAATGCATTCTTGGCCATTATTGGTTCTTTAGCTGTGGTCTTTTTATATATTCTATTACGTTTTAGAAAATGGCAGTTTTCATTGGGTGCGGTTGTGGCCGTATTCCATGATGTCCTCATTGTGTTGGGTATTTTCTCAATCATGGGTAAATTAATGCCTTTCAATATGGAAATTGACCAAGCATTTATAGCAGCTATTCTGACCGTAATCGGTTACTCGCTAAATGATACGGTGGTGGTATTTGACCGTATACGTGAAATTATTGGCGAAAGAGGCTGGAAAGGTGGTGACAATATCAACGCTGCTGTGAATAGTACTTTGGGTCGTACCTTGAATACATCATTGACTACCTTAGTGGTATTATTGTCAATATTTATTTTTGGCGGTGAATCATTAAGAGGATTTATGTTTGCAATGATAGTGGGGGTCGTTGTAGGTACCTATTCTTCGGTGTTCATTGCAACACCAATAATGTTCGATACCATGAAGAAAAAGCTTTTGGCAGGTAAAGAAGTATAAAAAATATTAAATTAATGCAATAAAAAAGGCCGCTCTAGAGCGGCCTTTTCTTTTTTAAGTGCATGCTGCTTTAGAAATTCAAAAGCCACTTTCTCGCATCACTTTCATTTACAAACATTTTAGATTCATAGCCCAAATTTTGCATGATGGTTTCATAAATTGATAAGTTAGCAAAGGCCATTTTATTTGGCGCTACACCGGCAACAATAAAATCTTGTTGCCAACCAATGATTTCTAACGAATCAGTAATGTTGAATGCCGAAACAACGGGTAACCTTCCGATAACCTTGGATACTACAATCATGCGACTTTGATTCACCTTTTTTGCAATGCTCGCAACTTGTTTCCATGCGCCAATCCCTTCTTCGACTTCCTTGCCCGGTGTTCGGTTTCCTGAGAATTCAATCCATAAATAATCCTCAAAAACATTGTGCTTTATTTTTAACGACATTTTTTATATGCTTGTTTGGTTAAATTTTTACAAAAGTAATATGGACACATATTTTATGAAAAAATAATAGAATTAAAACAGAATAAAAAATAATAGAATAAAAAAATAGCGTACTAGGCTCGTTGTATTTCACCAATAGAACCATCCTTGCCTTCTTTTAACCTGAACCTATATTGTGGTCGTAAGCCTGCTTCCTCCCTGTGCGAAACAAAGATTATTGTTGTACTACTTTCATGCGCTATTTTATTGACCAATAAAACCAGTAAAGCTGCGGATTTATCATCAAGACCTGCAGTGGGTTCATCCAGGATCAACAAGAGGGGGTGTTTTATCATTGCTCTTGTAGTCATGACCAAACGTTTTTGACCCATGGTCAAATCATGAAAATGAGTGTCTTTTAGAGGCCACATACTAATAAGCTGTAACCATTCTTTGGCTAAGCGTAGTTGGGCCTCAGTAGGTTTAACATATAAGCCAACCGAATCCATAATGCCTGAAATCATCATGTGTTCTACAGAGTGGTAACCCGTAAATTTGTCCGTCATTGAAGGGGTAAAATAACCAATGTTCTTTTTAATGTCCCATACACTCTCACCACTGCCTTTTTTAAGTCCAAAAAGATATAATTCCTGACCATAGCCCTTTGGATTTTCTCCTGTAATCATTGATAAAATCGTTGTCTTGCCGCTTCCATTTTTACCACTTAGTTCCCAGAACTCCCCTTTGCCAATTTCCCAAGAGATGTCTTTTAATATTGGCCTGTCATTATAAGTGACATTTACATTTTTAAGTGCTATTAGCGTATCTCCTTCAAAACATATATGTTTCAGGGGTTCAGGTATTTTTCCTTTGAATTGTGCTTTTGGTATGTCTGAAAATTTTTGCTCAAGATTTGGAAGAATAACAAGGTCTTTGTCCTGTAGATAAGCATAATTAATAATAAAAGGTAGAAGATCATCTTTTCTACTTATAATTTGTATGATCAGAACAGCTTTGGCAATGATTTTTAATCGCTCTTTAAATCCAATCAGAAATTCCGCATCTAAATTGTCAAAGGGATTATCAAGTACAAGGTAATCGGGTTTTGATTCAAGCAGGTATTTAAGAAGCATCCTCTTTTGCTCTCCGCTAGACATTGATTGCAAACTCTGATTAGTATTACCTGTTATTCCGCTATCACCGTGTCTGCTTTCTTCATCAATCAATTTGGTCAAGGCCAATTTAGAAAAAAGGGCACCTTTTAAGCCATCCAAGGGCTCAAATACTTGAGGCATGTTGGAGTTCAATACAGCTTCGATAAAAGAGGTTTTGTCAGAAGCGTTGTCTATGAAAACAGCCCAATGTTTTTTGTTCCGATTACTCTTTTCATTCAGAAATGAATTCGCTTGGCTCTCCTTTTGCATTTTCATTTTGATGTTGAACTTGAAAAATATAGATTATTATGAAATAACCCTAAAAATATGAACTGGATTGTTCTTATAGGTTGTGGTTTTGTCCAGTGACATGCCGTTTTTAATAGCCACATTTTGTGAGGCTTTATTTTTTATGTGAATAATTGAAATCAATGATTGCGCCTGTTTGTGCTCAAAAGCAAAGGATTTGCATTTTATCGCGGCTTCTATGGCATAACCTTGATTTCTAAAAGCTGGGAGTAATGAATACCCAATTTCCAGTTCTTGAAGGTTATCAACGGTCTGTTTCAATAACCCGCACTGACCAATCATCGCTTCGGTATTTTTATCTATCAAAGCGTTCATACCACCTAGGTTGTTGTCATAGCGATAAAATGTGTTATCAAACCACAGTTGGCAAGCGGCTTTAGGAGATAAATTTTTTTCGGCCCAAAATTTACTGCTTAAAGGATCTTCATGAAAAGGCAACCAGAGCTCAAAATCTGTTGGAAGTACTTTCCGAAAATAAAGCCTTTCGGATTCCTCGCCAGTCAAGAGGTAATCCATTTAATCAGATTTTGGTGAATTGGACTTTGTCGCCAACTTCCAAAAGCCATTTTTCAGCAAGACCTGAATTTACTTCCAAAGCATATTTCACTGGAACTTGTGAAGGTAACAGCTTTTCATCATATGGTTTGGCATTTTCTTGAAAGCTTGCGATTATTAAATTTTCATCTAAAAAAATGATATCCAAACCAAATTCAGTATTCTTCATATGAAAAAAATGCTGTCGAATATCTGGAAAAATAAACAACATGCCTTGATTCATACCCATGCTTTTACGGTACATTAAACCGGTTTCAGTTTCATAATCCGTTTCAGCAATTTCAATATCCAACCTAACTAATACAGAATCTGTTTGTGCTTTGTAAATGGTTAATATGCCTTCTTTGGTAAAAGTCACTGCTTCGGTTTTAATTACTCTTTTATCCTCCTTACAGGAAACAAATAGTATAAATGAACCGAAGAATACACTTAGTAAAAGCTTGTGAAATTTCATCATAAGAGGCGATTTTTTATTCGTAAAAATTAAGGCTATCGACCACTGACTTTTGGTCTGAACATAAAATAAAGACCTATCAGGATGAATGGAATACTCAACCACTGTCCCGTTGATAAGAGACCTAAAGATTCCTCGAAACCACCTTGACTTTTCTTGACATACTCCACAAAGAAACGTACGGTCCAGAGTAATACCAGGAATAGCCCAAAAAGATATCCTAATTTATCTTTTTTATCTGTTTTCCAGTATAAATAATATAGAAGTAAGAAAACAAAAATATAACATACACCTTCATATAGTTGAGCGGGGTGTCTATACGGAATTTGCGCTAAATATTCAGAAAACTGTGCATTGTTCTCAATAGCATCATAGGCAGCATTCGCGGTTTTTTCTTTGGTAATCCCCATCGCTTTTGATGGATGCATATCGTCGGAATCCCGAATGAACTTCGTGGCAAATATAAAAGATTCGTCAGTAACTTTTCCATTGATTTCAGAATTGAAAAAATTACCCAAGCGTACACAAAACGCACCGATTGCAACAGGTATTACAACACGGTCCAAGACCCACAATAACTTAAATTCAGGAAATTTGCGTGTATAAAGATACATGCCTATAATAACACCAATGGCGGCGCCATGACTTGCCAAACCTGTAAATCCGGTAAACTCATAGCCATTGATGATTCCGAAAAGGGTGCTACCTGCCCGTTCACGAATGGGTAAAAGAATCTCAGCAATATGGTTTTTGTAATAAGGCCAATCATAAAAGATAACATGACCCAGTCTTGCTCCTAACATGGTCGCCAAAACACTATAAATAAAAAGGGAATCAAGTTGTTCTACAGACTTCTTTTCTTTACTGAATATACCTTTCATAATGTACCAGCCCAAGGCAAAGGCAACAATCCACAATAAGTTGTAATATTTTATTTGAAGGAAACCTATCTCGAACAATGTTTCATTCGGATTCCATATAAAGCCTAAAAAGTGCATATGTAAAATTTGAAAGGCTAAGATAAGTATTTAGAATAAAGTACTGAGTATTGAGAACTTAGTATTTGCGAAATCGTAACTGTTCCAATTAAAAAGCATCAAGGAACTGGGTCGTAACCCTTGCCGCCCCAAGGATGACAACTGAAAATACGTTTTATAGCAAGCCATCCTCCTTTAAAAAGACCGTGTTTTTGTAAAGCTTCCAAGGTATAATGGGAACAAGTGGGGGAGTACCTACACGTTGCAGGTGTATACGGTGAAATAGCATATTGGTAAAACTTCACCAACAGCACAAAAGGCGCAATAAGTATTTTCTTTACATTGATTTTCTTTTCCATACCAATAAAATAGGGCCTTTGGAGGGGTTGGGCAAAACTAGGAAACGCTAAAAGTGGTACCTTCCTTGCCGTCTTTCAATTGAATACCCATAGCTAACAATTGATCACGAATTTTATCAGAAGTAGCAAAATCTTTATTGCTACGTGCTTCATTCCGCAATTGAATCAATAACTCAACTACTCCTTGAAGTTTGTCTGAATCTTGACCACTTTCACTTTTATGTTCCAATCCCAAGACCTCAAATACAAAGTCATTTATTGTTTGTTGAAGCAACTCCTTATCAGATAAGGTTAGGCTTTCTTTTCCTTCCTTAATGAGATTGATGTGCTTTACAGCTTCAAACAAATTGGCAATAAGAATGGGAGTGTTGAAATCATCGTTCATGGCGTCATAACATTTCTGCCTCCATTCGGTAATTTTGAAATCTGATTTTTTGCCAGTTTCTAAATCTTTTAGATTATCAATGGCATCCATTAATCTATGATACCCTTTTTCTGAAGCCAAAAGAGCGTCATTGCTTAAGTCCAATATACTTGTATAATGGGCCTGCATCATAAAAAACCGGACGACTGAAGGTGTAAATGGTTTGCTCAGAATGGTATTTTCACCTGTGAAAATCTCACCAGGAAGAATATTGTTTCCGGTAGACTTGGCCATTTTCTTACCATTCATTGTCAACATATTGGCATGGAGCCAATAATTTACCGGAGAATGACCATTGCTGGCCTCTGCCTGGGCAATTTCACATTCATGATGTGGGAATTTAAGGTCCATTCCTCCACCATGAATATCAAAGGTCTCCCCAAGATACTTGGTACTCATCGCGGTACATTCCAAATGCCAACCAGGAAAGCCATCCCCCCAAGGCGAAGGCCAACGCATAATATGCTGTGGCTCTGCTTTTTTCCATAGTGCAAAATCCTGAGGGCTTCTCTTATCGCTTTGAGCGGCCAATTCTCGGGTGTTGGTAATCATATCCTCCAACTTTCTCCCACTCAATTTTCCATATTCAAAATGCTCATTGAATTTTTTTACGTCAAAATATACAGAGCCATTTACCTCATAGGCATAACCCTTTTCAAGGATTTCCTTGATTATTTCCAATTGCTCTATAATATGGCCAGTGGCTGTTGGTTCTATGCTTGGTGGCAAGAAATTGAATTGTTCGAGTATTTTATGAAAGTCGACCGTATAACGTTGAACGACTTCCATGGGTTCTATTTTTTCTAACCTCGCTTTTTTTGCGATTTTATCTTCACCATCATCGGCATCATCTACCAAATGCCCTGCATCTGTAATATTTCGTACATAACGTACTTTGTAACCCAAATGCCTTAAATACCTGAAAATCATATCAAAGGACATAAATGTCCTACAATTGCCCAAATGCACATTGCTATAAACAGTGGGCCCGCAAACATACATGCCAACATGGCCCTCGTTAATAGGCTTAAAATCTTCTTTGGTACCCGTAAGTGAATTGGTGATTTTTAGCGTTTGTTCTTTGTACAATTGCATCTTAGGCTAAAACAGTTAAAATTTGGTTTCCAGATTAATATATTCCAAAAATTCACGACGAACAGATTCGTCCTTGAATTTACCACCATACTCGGCAGTAACTGTACTACTTTCGATATCCCTTATTCCTCTGGAATTTACACATAAGTGCTTGGCATCGATTACACAAGCAACATCATCAGTATGCAATACTTTTTGTAGTTCCCTTACGATTTGAATGTTCAAACGTTCCTGAACCTGCGGTCTTTTAGCATAAAAGTCAACAATACGATTCATTTTGGAAAGCCCTACTACAGTACCGTTAGAGATATAGGCCACATGTGCCTTACCAACTATTGGCAATAAATGATGTTCACAGGTAGAATAGAGCGTAATGTTTTTTTCAACCAACATTTCGCCGTATTTGTATTTGTTCTTAAAAGTTGAGGATTTTGGTTTTCTTTTGGGGTGTAGTCCTCCAAAAATCTCATTAACAAACATTTTGGCAACACGATTGGGTGTGCCGCTTAGACTATCATCATCTAAATCAAGGCCCAAAGTGAGCATTATTTCCCTTACGCTCGCTTTTATGCGTTCTATCTTTTCAGCATCGTCCAATACAAATGCATCGTCACGTAATGGAGTATCCTCAGCTGAAGAAACATGGTCATTTCCCATATCCTCAAAATGCTCTTCCAATGTACTATCTAATTTCATTCAAAAATAACTTTAAAGAACGGCAAAGATATACATAAAATGGCACTTTATACCCCTATAGGCTTATTACACAACATAAATTAGTGTTAAGGGAATTCACGGATTATTTTTATAATCTCCAATATTCGGCCTACTTATGATGCGTAAAGGTATTTTTGTATATATCGCTTTACTGTTAGGAATAACCAGCATGTTTGCACAGGTTTCCCCTGATTGTGGCAATGCTATACCTATTTGTAACAATACGCCGGTAAATGGGGGAACTTTGGGGCTAGGTTTAGATGACTTTAATGGTGCCAGCATGAGTGGATGTTTGGAACAAACCGTTATAGGATCAATAGAATCAAATTCAGCCTGGTATCGATTTAGAACAGGCGCTTCTGGTCAATTAGGTTTTAATTTGGGTTTTGATACATCGGAAGATTGGGATTTTGCCCTTTATAAGACCAGTGATTGTAATAATTTGGGAGACCCTATTCGATGCAACTTTTTTGATAATCAAGATGCAAGTACTTTCATCGGTGTTGGTGAAGACCCTTCTGGCAATGTGGATAATGTACAATATGAAGAATGGCTCCAAGTAGAACCTGGTGAAGATTACTATTTACTGATCAATAATTTCAGCAATAATAATTCAGGGTTCTCTATTCAGTTTTCAGGACATATTTTTGTTACGAACCCATATGACGCATTGGATTGTTCGATTATAAACAATTTACTGGGTCCACCAATTTCGGCTTGTGAGAATGATATTATTACACTTGATGCAACTACAACCAATGCAATTGATTATAACTGGTTCGAAGATTTAGGAAGTGGTTTTCAACCCATAAACGGAGAACATGATCCTACCTATCAAGTTACAACTTCTGCCATGTATAGGGTCCAGGTCATCATGCCTTCAAACAACAATACCATTAGTGATGTAAATGTTGTTTTTTATACAATCCCAATAGCTAATCCGGTATCGGATGATGCGTTTTGTGCTGATGTCGATACTTATGATCTTTCGGTAAAGGATGCTGAAGTTTTGGGAACCCAAAGCCCTTCTGAATATATCGTGAGTTATCACAGCTCTTTGAATGATGCAATGCAAGGAATAGATTTCTTACCCAAACAATATGAAACCAAGGGTAGTACTGAAACTATTTATGTGCGCATATCTTCATTATACAATCCTAGATGCTATGATGCTTCCCAAGATTTTGAACTTGAATATATAGAAACACCAGCATTGGATTTTCCATCTGAAGTTTATATGTGCGAGAATAGTACATCAGTAACAATTGGGGAACAAACTCCAAATGCCAGTTATGATTATTCCTGGGATTCTGGTCAAACTTCAGCAAGTATTTTGGTTACTCAAACAGGGTCGTATACCTTGACGGCTACCAATAACCAACCTGGATTAAGTTGTGTAAATTCAAAAACGATAAATGTAATATTCTCAAAAACGCCCGAAATCAACGATGTGATAATTGAAGATCTTCAGAATGACAATCGAGTAACCGTGATTACTGAAATCGATAGTGATTTTGAGTATCAGTTGGATGATGGTGATTTTCAACTAAGCAACACTTTTAATAATGTTATCCCAGGTGAACATACAGTAACAATTAATGATATAAAAGGATGCGGTTCTGCAACGGAGCAAATAGTTGTGGTAGGCTTTCCAAAGTTTTTTACTCCAAATGGGGATAGTAGCAATGAATTATGGCATATTGCGGGGATTTCCAATCTTGAAAATCCAATCGTGTTAATCTATGATCGCTATGGTAAATTATTAAAACAGCTGAGTCAAACCGATGCAGGTTGGGATGGACTTTTTAATGGTACTCCATTACCATCCTCAGACTATTGGTTTAAACTCACCTATACCGATGCTATGGGGCAAACAAGTACGGCAAAGTATATAAGCAACCACTTTTCACTTAGAAGATAGACCTAATGAATGCTAGGTACAGGATGCATTTTATCGATTAACTGCATAAAATCCCGATAAAATATAATAAAATATAGGAGGTTGAGTTATACTATTTATCAGTAGTATGATGTTAGCCCCATTTCCTATGCGATCACTTATTTGTGTTGTTTGTTGTTTTTTCTTGTTTGGTGCGGGAATTAATGCCCAAAACTCTCCAGATTGTAGAAGCGCTATACCTGTCTGTGCCGATGCACCCATTATGGGTCTCGCCGATGGTAGTGGTGATATCGATGATTTTGACCCGGATGTAATTCGGCAAAGTGGTTGTTTGGAGAAAGGTAGTGTAAGCTCGGCCAATATTGAAAATAACACATCCTGGTTTGTTTTTAGGGCAGGCACAGGAGGTCAAGTAGGTTTTGACCTTGAAGCATTACCTGTTGGTGGTGTTGGTACACCTACGGCAGAATGGGATTTTGCGGTTTATGGACCTTATGATGAGACCAGTGGACAAAATTTCTGTACGATTATAGGTGATCCTTCCGATCCTTTCTCTGAACCCATACGATGTAATTACGAAGTAAACAACACGAATTTTACAGGTATAGGTGTAAACCCGGAAAATGGGGTTCAAGGTGCACCATTTTTAAAAGGAAGTCAGAATACCTATGATGAATGGTTAGACGTACTGCCGGGAGAGATCTACTATATTCTTATCAACAACTTCAATACTAATTTCGACGGGGATCCAGAACCATTTTCATTGACTTTTACAGGAAGTTCAGTCGAAGCAGACCAGAATACGGCATTGGACTGTACTTTAAGGGATGAATTTTTGGGATTGGATATTATTGCTTGCGAAGGTGATCCTGATATTACCTTAAGTGCTTTGAACTCTCCTGCAGGTGCAGATATAGCAAATGTAGCTTGGACGGTTGATTATGATGATGATGGGACTATTGATGATACGTTGACTGGCTCCGGGCCTTTTGGCGCCGAACTTGTAGTGGCAAGCCCCAATACCGGACGATATTTTGCTGTCATAACTACCGCCTCAGGGACACCTCCGACAGTGGCCGATGTTGGTGGTATTCTCATTACGTTTTATGGCATACCTGTTTTAGACGAAGTAATTATTCTGGATGACCTATCAGATAGTAATAATGTAGAATTTGTGGTTGACGGTAACGGAAACTATGAATATGCCATAAATGGGGGTGATTTTCAAGATGACCCTGTTTTTATTGATATTCCACCAGGAGTGAACTCTGTAATTATTAATGATAAGAACGGATGTGGAACGACAGAACCTATTGATTTTTTAGTAGTTGGCTATCCAAAATTTTTCACCCCTAATACCGATGGCTTTCATGACTTTTGGAATGTGCTTGGCATTGAAACACTGACCGATCCGGTTGTCCATATTTTTGACCGTTATGGCAAACTATTAAAGCAATTGGACGCCACAACCATAGGATGGGATGGTACCTTTAATGGTAAACCCATGCCCTCATCGGATTATTGGTTTAAGATGGAATATTCACGTGATGAAGAGGGCTTGTTAGTTGCGAGGACCCTGCAAACGCATTTTACATTAAAAAGATAAATAAAAAAGCCCTGACGACACCGTCAGGGCTTTTTTATTGTATATGAATTTCCCGATTAGAAATTCAACGTGTAACTTAATGTTACATTGGTGTTTCTTTTATTGATAAGTGCAGGTGTGGTAATCCCAGTATCAAATAACTGCATATTATAATCTTGTTCTGTTCTATTCACGGCAAGGTCTAAACGGCTTCCTCCAAAATTGTAACCAATACCTCCGGAATACCCATTTAAATCTCCAATATTATTTCCATCGGAATAAGGACTTTGCTCAAAACGGTATCCAGCTCTTAGACTAACTTGCTCAACCCGATATTCACCCCCCAATTTAAAAGACGACACTGTGCCAAGATTACTTGCTATTTGCGAATTCACAGTAGAAAAACTTGAATCACTTGTAGGTCTTAATTCTGCTTGCGACATATCTTGATAACCATAATCAAAACTTAAAAGTCCGTCTTTTCCAAAAACCATCGCCAAACTACCAGTGAGTTTAGCTGGAGTCTTGATAGTATATGCTTCAAACAGGTTGATAATACCAAAGTTTATAAAGTTGATGTCATCATCGGCCAAATCAGAATTAATGCGTTGTGAAAAATCATCGGTTAACCGATACCATGTTGGTGATTGATAGCTACCTCCCAATCTCACATTCTGGTTCAACTTGGCAATGGCTCCCAGGCTAAACGAGAATCCTGATCCTTCGGTATGTAGAAAATTTGAAAAATCGGTAAACTGTATGGCAGAGGCTGCATCATAACCTCGCTCACGAAATTCATCAACTTGATCATAAAATACAGTGTGAAAATTCAAAGAGGCACCCAAGTATAGATTGTCCTGGTATTGTGATGCCATATTTAACGTGAACTTACTGTTGTAACCAGCTGTAAATCTTAAAAAATCTTGATTCACTGTATTGTACAAAGCATTGCTATTATAGACCGAAGTAGCATCATCTTGGTCTTCAGGGTCTAATACGCCCCCGTAATAGCCTAAGAAAGCCTGCTGATCGCCAAAGCCTTGGCTAGAGCCGATATCCAGATACCCATCTTCAATAAATTCCCCATCTTGAAGCAAAATAGATCCAAAGGGCACGCCTTGCGCAAAATTCAGAAAATAATTGTCAATGCCTTGATCACTAGTGCCAGAAATTCTAAATTCATCTTCAAAATTCTGTACCACATCATAGTTGATGGCAATGGCCATTTTCTTCCAATCGGAGTTGTCATTATTTTTAAAAACAAAAACGCCACCAATTTGATTGATGTCTATATCATTGGTTTTAATACCTGATCTTGTTCCAAAATAATTAGAAGCATTGTCCATTTTATAATGGGAACCTGAAAAGGTAAATAGGCTATTATTGAAAACCGCTGAACCAGCTGGGTTTACATTAAGCCCTGAAAGGTCTCCTCCTAAGGCGCCAAAAGCGCCACCCATGCCTTGAAATCGTGCTGTTCCTTGTAGGTTTTCTTGGCTAAATCGCAGTACATCATTGATGTTTTGGGCTGTTGTAATCGCACATGCGAATAGCACTATGAAAGTCAAATATCTTTTCATTATATGTGTATTTTAACTAAGATTGTGAATTATTGTCTTCTTCCGCCACTTCTACCTGAAGATGACCTACCACCAGATGATGATCTTGAAGAGCTGCCAGAACTTCTTGCGCTGCTCCCCGAACTTCTGGAACTACTACCGGAACTTCTTGCATTGCTGCCCGAACTTCTGGAACTGCCCCCCGAACTTCTATAGCTTCCGCTACTTCTTGAACTTTTACTTCCTGAAGAACGATAGTTGCTACTTCTTGGTGCAGAATTCCTATAGGATTGACTGCTTCTGGTGCTCCCCGAACTTCTATAAGTGCTTCCACTTCGAGTACGACTTCCAGAACTTCGGTAGGTAGATGTCCTTGGCGTAGTCGCCCTTGTGCTATTACTCCGCGTACCCGTAGAACCACTTCTGTAAGTGCCGGTCCTTGGTGTTGAACTCCTATAATATTGATTAGTCCTGGATGAGCTATTGTATCTAGGTGTTGCCCTAGTACTTCTGCTTGTGCGGTAGGCCCTATTTTGGTCTACACCAACTGTTCTTCTTGCAGAAGTATTACTTCTATACGTATTTGAGCTTCTTGTAGTGGCGCTACTTCTGGCGCTGCTAGTCCTTGAAGTTGAACTATTGCTGCGGTACCTGGGAGATGTACCTCTTGTATTAACATTAGATCTACCTCTTAAATTTCTTGCTGAGCTATTGCTGGCAAATGTATTGGTGTTATAATAACCTCTTCTGCTTCTGTTGTAAGCATAGCTGTTGTAGCCATAACGGCCGTAGTAGTTGTTTCCGTAATAACCGTTATAATATCTATTATAATATCTATTGCCATAGTATCCATATCCAAATCCATATCCAAATCCGTAACCCCAATTGTTCCATCTGTTCCATCCCCATGGGCTGCCCCAGCCGTAATCATAGTATCCACCCCAGCCGTATCCGTAGTATCCTCCATAACCCCAGTTGTTCAAAAACCAAGGGCTACTCCAACCCCATCCGAAACCACCTCCATAACCCCAGTTGTTCCAGCCATTACCATAAATATTAATGCTTACATCCGTAGCATTATCTCCCCAACCACCATAACCTGCGTAATCATTTTCGGGTTGGTAATAATCGGTTAATTCGCCATTTTGGGGAATACTATCATTTTGTATTTCACTGGAATACGAATCTACATCGGTGAATACTTCGTTATCCAATATTTCACCATATTCATCTGCCTTTTGTCCAAAGTATTCAGCGTATTGGTCATGTTCTTTTTTCTGCTTTACCTGTTGAGGTGCTCTTTCTACAACACGAACATTATCATCTTCGTATATACCGTCATTATCATAATATGATGCTTGCTGGTAAGAACCACAGGAAACGACCAAAATGCCTGCTATGGCAATCAAGGTCGCAGTGCGAATTCTTGAGAGGGGTAAAGAATGTATCATGGTTTTAAATTTTATTGTTGAACATGTTAAAAATAGTTAGTTTTACCGAACTATTTTGATAACATTAACACAAGTTTTGTGCCAAACTACGCATAATGGGTAAAAATTTGACGAAGAGAAGTGAGGATTATTCCAAATGGTACAACGAGCTTGTTGTAAAGGCTGATTTGGCCGAAAATTCAGGGGTTCGTGGGTGTATGGTCATCAAACCATACGGGTTCGCCATATGGGAAAAAATACAAGCCGGATTAGATAAAATGTTTAAGGAAACCGGCCATGAAAATGCATATTTTCCATTATTCATCCCAAAGTCGTATTTGAGTAAGGAGGCCAGTCATGTTGAGGGCTTTGCCAAAGAGTGTGCCGTTGTTACCCATTATCGATTGAAAAATGCCGAAGATGGTAGTGGAATCATTGTAGATCCAGATTCTAAATTAGAAGAAGAGCTTATTGTAAGACCTACTTCAGAAACCATAATCTGGGATACATTTAGAAAATGGATTCAATCATATCGCGATTTACCCTTGTTGATCAATCAATGGGCGAACGTAGTGCGCTGGGAAATGCGGACGCGGCTTTTCTTGCGTACCACAGAATTTTTATGGCAAGAAGGCCATACAGCGCATGCCACAGAAAAAGAAGCTATTGAGGAGGCGGAAATGATCATGCATCTTTATGCTGACTTTGTTGAGAATCACATGGCTGTACCTGTTATAAAGGGAATAAAAACCGAGAGTGAGCGTTTTGCAGGAGCGGTTGAAACGTACTGTATCGAAGCATTAATGCAAGATGGCAAAGCTTTGCAGGCCGGTACTTCGCACTATTTGGGACAGAATTTCGCTAAGGCATTTGATGTTAAGTTTGCAACTAAAGAAGGAAAGCAGGAACATGTTTGGGCAACTTCTTGGGGTGTTTCCACACGGTTGGTAGGGGCATTGATAATGACACATAGCGATGATAATGGTTTGGTTTTACCTCCTAAACTTGCACCTATACAGGTAGTTATTGTCCCAATTTATAGAGGCTTGGATCAATTGGATGCAATCTCGGAAAAAGTGAATCCTTTGGTAAAGGAATTAAGGGCAAAAGGCATCTCTGTAAAATTTGATAATAGGGATACCCATAAACCAGGATTCAAATTCAATGAATATGAATTGAAAGGAGTGCCTGTTCGTTTGGCCATTGGGCAGCGCGATATGGAAAATGGCACTTACGAGGTTGCTCGCCGTGATACCCTTGAGAAAGAAACTATTCCCATGGAGGAAGTAGTGTCAAAAATTGAATTCTTGATGGAGGATATTCAGAAGAATATATTCGCCAAAGCTTTTGATTACAGGCAGGAGCATATTACTGAAGTTGAATCTTACGACGAATTTAAAAAAGTATTGGAAGAAAAAGGAGGATTTATAGCTGCCCATTGGGATGGGAGTTTAGAAACAGAGGATAAGATAAAAGCAGAAACCAAGGCCACTATTCGTTGTATTCCTTTTGAGGACGATACAAAGGCGGGTAGTTGTATGGTAACCGGTAAGCCTTCTTCGCGAAGGGTGTTATTTGCAAAGGCTTATTAAGACCGTAAATCGTCCTACTATTAGAAAACTATCGGTTTTCCAATCTTAAAAAATCAAGCTTCCATAAATTAAAGAATACTTATATTTAAGATTCACTAAAAAAATAATAAGCAGGTGTTGCGATAATTAAAAATAATTGTATTTTTGCACCCGCCTGAATGGTATTAATTATAATTGATGTCGTGCAGGTCCGCATTTTGTGCAAAGTAATGGTCCGTTCGTCTAGGGGTTAGGACGCCAGGTTTTCATCCTGGTAACAGGGGTTCGATTCCCCTACGGACTACAAGGTTTAATGAATAGCGAAGAGCGTATAATTAAATATGGAGGGTTTTTCATTGCTAATTATAAATTTTTTGATTGATTAGGCCCGTTCGTCTAGGGGTTAGGACGCCAGGTTTTCATCCTGGTAACAGGGGTTCGATTCCCCTACGGGCTACCAAAAAAAATAGGATTAAGTATCCTAAAAAACATAACAAAAGAGAAAATGGCAAATCA